>JBAZUC010000032.1:0-8875 GCA_041661585.1 Parcubacteria group bacterium | reverse complement strand
TTCGGGGACACCGGCGGCGATCAGAGTCCGGCTCTTGTCAAAAATATTGGCGGAACAAAAATCGGTTTTGTGAATTACAATTATTCCATCGTCGGCAGCCTTGAAAAAGCGATCGAAGATATCGGAGATTTGAAAAAGAAATCGGACATCGTCGTCGTCTGTCCGCATTGGGGCACGGAATACAAAGTTGGCGATCCGGGGCAGGAAATCAAAAATGAAGCGTATAAATTCATAGACGCCGGCGCGGATGCGATCATCGGCGGTCATCCGCATGTTATTGAAGACAGTGAAGTTTATAAAAACAAAAAAATATACTATTCCCTCGGCAATTTCATCTTCGACCAATATTTCCAAAAAGAAACGATGGAAGGGCTGGGAGTGGAAATTTTGATTAAACCGGATTTGATAATGGAGTTTAGCGAAGTGAAATTTGAAATGACGAAAAAAGGACAGACGAAAGTGAGATAAAGTCAAAAAAGTCCGATCCGTGAAACATTGAAAAAGGCTTTATATAAAGCGATAAGATAGGGATGTTTAACGGCTGATTGACACGGGACATTTTTCGTGATAAAATACACAATTGCGGCAGTGCGTCGCAATAAATTTGTTAAAAGTAGCTCTTATAAAATTCTCCGGGGAGGGAGACAATGAAAAGAATAGCGGCAGGAATATTCGTGGGCATCTTTCTTATTCTTAGCGGAGGTGGGATCAATTATCATTTTGGCCTGCCAATAAAGCCGCTTGATGTTTCTCTGCTCGTGGTTGGTATTGTCATTTTGTTGGCGACCATAGCAGCTGCCACCATCATCTTCTTGCGGCAAAAGTCGCGGAAGACGAGAGGACCGCTGGTGACAGCGTTGATTCTTTCCATCTTGTGCACTGCGGACGCCTGCGCGGAGACAATTCACGCCGGAACCTTAACCCCGCCGAACAAGTGGTCTATCCTCCAGTGGAACCCGAACGCGGTTTCGGGGTTAGGAGCATGGGGGTGCACATTATTATTCATTGCCTGCTTTGCAATTGCCTATGCCATACTCTGGTATTTTTTCCGCGGATGTTTTCAGAGACCGCAAAAAAAAGGGGGTGATTGCCTTGAGGGCTAAAGCCAATCGGGACTACATTCCCGAAAATCTGGTTATTCTCGGATTCTGTGGCCTCTGTGCGGCCACGTTGTTCTTCCGCTGGGTCTATGGCATCTGGCCCATCTAGACCCGAAGCCGGCTCGTTTGCAGAAAAATTGCAAACGGTGCCGGCTTTTCTTTTTGCCAAAAATCTTTTTCTCTGCTAATATAATTCTGTTAGCGGGACTCGCTAATATTTTTTAATCAAATAATTTTCAAAAAATATGGAAAAACATTTCAAAGATGAACGGACGCTGGTGGTCATCAAGCCCGATGGCGTGCAAAGATCACTGGTCGGAGAGATCATCAAAAGATTCGAACAGATCGGTCTCAAGCTCTTGGCGGTCAAAATGCTTGTGCCGACAGAGGAGCATATTGATAAACACTACACTCTCGATCCGGAATGGCGGCGAGTGACGGGCGAAAAAACAATTAAAGGCTATCAGGACAAAGGACTTGAGCCGCCTTCAATGGATCCGATCGCTATTACCGAAATAATCTTGAATAATCTGAAAAGATATATGACCAGTGGGCCGGTTGTTGCTATGGTCTGGCAGGGCGCGCATGCGGTGAAAATTGTAAGAAAACTCACGGGTGGAACGGAGCCTCTCACATCCGATGTCGGAACGATTCGTGGAGACTATGTCTTGGATTCATACCAGATGGGAGACATGGACAAGCGGGCGGTGCGCAATCTTCTTCATGCCTCGGGATCTCCCGAAGAAGCCGAAATGGAAATCAAGCATTGGTTTTCGGATCAGGAAATCACAGATTATCGTCTCATTCAAGAGGGAATAATATACGACGTGAATTTGGACGGGATTTTGGAATAACCTCATCCTGATAAAAGCCTATGCTGTCCGATATTGAAATCGCGCAAAAGGCCAAGATGAAGCCCGCAAAAGATATTGCGGGTCTTCTTGGCATCGGCGAAGAGGATTTGGAGCTTTATGGGGACTATAAAGCGAAACTCAAACCCCAACTTTGGGAGAAGATCGAAAAAAATCCCGATGGAAAACTTATCCTCGTCACGGCCATCAATCCGACTCCCGCGGGAGAAGGAAAAACGACAACTTCGATCGGTCTGGCGCAGGCGATGGCGAAGCTTGGGAAAAAATCGGTGTTGGCGCTTCGCGAACCGTCGCTCGGACCTTGTATGGGAATAAAGGGCGGGGCGGCGGGCGGCGGATACGCGCAGGTGATGCCAATGGAGGATATCAACTTGCATTTCACGGGCGATATCCACGCTGTCACAACCGCGAACAATCTTTTGGCGGCGCTGATTGACAATCATATATATTTTGGAAACGAGCTGGGAATTGATATTCAAAATATTTTCTGGAAGCGTTGCATGGACCTCAATGACCGGGTTCTCCGAAAAATTGAGCTGAAAATTGAAAAAAAATCAGGCGACTACTGCCGCGAAGACGGATTTAATATTTCCGTCGCGTCAGAGATCATGGCCATTTTGTGCCTTTCGGAAAATATTGCGGATCTCAAAGAGAGATTGGGGCGGATTGTTGTCGGACTCAACGATTCGGGAAAACCGGTTTTTGCGCGCCAACTCAAGGCTGAGGGCGCTCTCGCGGCGCTTCTCAAGGACGCGCTGAAACCAAATTTGGTCCAAACCTTGGAACATACGCCGGCGCTCATCCACGGCGGACCCTTTGCAAACATCGCACATGGGTGCAACAGTATCCTGGCGACCAAATACGCCCTGAAACTTGGTGAATATGCCATCACAGAAGCCGGATTCGGGGCCGATCTTGGGGCGGAAAAATTTTTTGATATCAAATGCCGGCTGGCAGGGTTCAATCCGGACGCGGTTGTGATTGTCGCGACGATCCGCTCGCTCAAATACAACGGCGGAGTGGAAAAAGAAAATTTAACTCTGGAAAATCTAGGTGCGCTGGCAAAAGGGACGGTCAATCTGGAAAAACATCTTGAAAATTTGAAAAAATTCGGCGTGCCGGCGGTCGTGGCGATCAATATTTTCCCGACCGATACGGAGGAGGAAATTAAATTAGTAGAAGAAAAAACTCGGATCCTTGGAGCGCGATTTGCCCGTTCTTATGCTTGGGTCAAAGGCGGCGAGGGAGGAGTGGAGCTCGCCAAGACAGTTTTGGATGTGATTGAAAATGAAAAATCGGAGTTTGTTCCGCTCTACGACGAGAAAAAATCTATCATTGAAAAAATCGAAACTATTGCGAAAGTTATATATGGCGCCGGATCAGTTTCCTTTTCCGAACAGGCGAAAAAGCAAATGGCGACGCTTGAAGCGGAGAATCTTGACCAAGTGCCGATCTGCATTGCCAAGACCCAGTATTCGCTTTCAGACGATCCCAAAGTTTTGGGGCGGCCGGAAAATTTCACATTCAATATTCGCGAATTGCGCCTTTCAAATGGAGCAGGCTTCATCGTCGCGATCGCGGGGGATATGATGACGATGCCCGGGCTTCCCAAAATACCGGCGGCGGAAAATATTGATGTGGATGAGGATGGGAAAATAAGCGGACTATTTTAGAAAAATATTATGAAAATCATTCTCATGATGGCGATGACGGCAGACGGAAAGATCGCGAAAACAAGCGATCATTTTCCGGATTGGACGAGCCGGGAAGATAAAAAATATTTTTTCGAGACGACGAAGGCGCGCGGCGTGGTGTTGATGGGAGAAAAAACTTTCAAGACTTTTCCAAAGCCATTGTCGGACAGATTGAATGTTGTTTTCACGCTCGAAAAAGATCCGCCGGAAACAAAAGACGTGAAATGGGTTTCGGGCGAAGTGAAAAAAGTCATTGCTGATCTTGAAAAAGAAGGATATAAATCTGCTATTTTGGGAGGTGGCACGTTTCTCAACACGCAATTTTTGAAAAAGAAACTGATCGACGAAATTTGGCTGACCATCGAGCCGAAAATTTTCGGCGATGGCCTTGGCGTTTTCGGAGGAGATTTTGATCAAGATTTGAAATTATTGAACGTTGAAAAAATCAACGACAATTCAGTGGTGATGAAATATGAAGTTTTGAAATAGATCTTCGACAAAAGGAGGGGAAAATGGATACAATATCCAAAAGTTCGAAAATGTGGCTAGAGTTTGATTTTCCCACTGGATGCCAAGCTGGTGAATGGGGAAAGGGCTTCTTGAAGAGACTAGCAGCTAAATCTCCAGGAGGAGCATGCTGTCCTTTTGGCTTTTGTGCTTCCGCGAAGGCAGGTGCCCCGTGCGGCTCCGAAACAGCCAAAGAATGCGCTCGGTTGTGCGATGAATTTTACAAAAAATACATAAAGGAGGAAGAAAAGTAGCCGGTTTGGAAAAAGCCGGCTTTTGTTTTGGAGTGGATAAACTCGGACTTGACGAATTTTTGAAAATTTCCTATATTAGTAATTGGTATGAACCCCGTTAGAAAAAGAAGGCTAATTGCTTCTAGCGGGGATAATAAGTATTTTTCTAACGGGGTGAAGATCATCTTGGCGAACAACCTAATTCTGTTTATGCTTGCATTTGTGCTCTTTTTTGGAGCCATGTCTTTTTCGCTGAGTAGAGTGCTTTATAGGATCAACAATTAGTCAGAACCAAAAAGCATAGAACTCTCTCCTCGGCGAAAAAGGCCGAGATTTTTGTTTTTTTAACAACCAAATCAAGGGAGGAGATAGTCATGCCGGGAACTTTTGTAAAGGAGGGAAATATGAATTGGTTGTCTCCAAAACCAGAGCAGATTGAATGCAAGCTGGATTATGATCTGGATGAGTGTAAAAAACAACGGCAGAGCGGGGCCTGTCCCGCCGATAAGGCGCATTGCGTTTGTCCGCCACTGAGGTTCAGGATTAAAAAATCCGAAAAGCCTCAGGCCAGATTCAACTAAGGGGCGTTTTGCGCCAGGAAGGGAAGATTATCAGAGCATATCTTCCCTTTTTCCTTTTTCCGTGCTAGTTTTTAAAGGTAATTTGTAAGAAAAAATATATGGGTGAGATAAAAAATGCTTCCGAAAGCATAGTGAAAGGCATAAAAGAAGTTTATGACAAGCTCTGGGAGCAGCGGGAAAAGTTGGGAAGTCTGATGATAGCCGTTGGAAATTTGAGCAATAAAGCGGAAAAGTTTGAGGAAGAAAATATTCAGTTAAGCAGGGCGCTTGAAGAGCAGAAAAAAGAATACGAGAGAAAATTAGCAGATGCAGCAAAGCAAAAATAGGTAGCGGGCTGTAGCCCTCCGGAGGCGGGTAAATATATCGGCAGCATCTGGTGTTTCGTTATGCGAAGTTTAAATAAAATTTATTATCGGGCTGTAGTATATCGGCAGTACGCAAGGCTGGGGGTCTTGTAGGCTGGGTTCGATTCCCAGCAGCCCGAATCGAACTGGGAAAGGGGTCGGGAAAACGGGAGTTTTCCCGGGGTGGAAGTATTGAAACCGCAAGGTTTCAAAGAGCAAAGCGATGTGAGCTTCCCAGCAGCCCGAAAAGAAAAAAACTTTTTTGAAATATTATAAATTCTTGCATCGTAATACTTTGCAAGAGATTCATTGGGATGAAAAATAGGGGGATATCCCAAAAAATATGATAAACGAGGTGTGAAATGGCCAGATTGATTTTGAATGAGGTGAAGACTTGCCGGAAAAAAGAACGGGTTTTGAAAACCTTTTTCCTGACAGACAAAGAGGCGGAAGAATATTTCGGAGATGACAACTATATCAGGGAAAAGGTTCGATTAGCCCTGAGAAGAACTGAACCGGATGAGTTGAGATTCTCTTAACCGGACCCATGGGCGAATGCCCGCGGGTCCCGTTTCTTTCTTGTCGAATTGTCGGCATTTTTTTGTGTGGTATAATGAAACAAAGAAAAAAATCCCCTTTTAAAAAAGGGGAGAGATATTAAATTATAAAATAAATAAAATGCCCGAGGAACAAAACACAAATCAAAATTCGAGTTCGAAATATCTTTGGGTTGTTTTGATCGCCGCGGTTTTTCTGGTCGGCATTGTTTTCATTTTTGCTAAATATCAAAAACGGCCCGAATCGGCCCTGCCTGGCAGGACAGGAATTGCGAATCCGAAAGAAAAAAATGTTGAAATAAAAAAATTCGCGAGCGAGCAAGAATTTGAAGACTATCTTGAAAAAGCGAAAAATATTTCCGGATCATACGGCGGACGGGGAGGCGGAATGGGTCTTGAAGCGACGGCCATGAAAAGCAGTGACGCAGCGGACGCACCTCAAACAACTGGCATAGGCGGAGGGCCGAGCCGGGTTTCCCAAACGAATGTCCAAGTGGCGGGAATCGATGAGCCGGACGCGGTGAAAACGGACGGGAAAGAAATATATTTTTCGGTGCCGAAGCCGCAGTTTGTGCCAATGGCTATGCCAGATATAGCGCCCAGATCCGGCGTATCAAGAGAAATGTTTCCAGTTCAGCAAACAGGCGGAATAAAAGCAATCAAGGCTTTTCCGGTTGAGGGTCTCAAAGTTGATGGAAAAATCGACAAAAGCGGGGATTTGCTGCTCATCGAAAAAACTTTGATCGTCATTCCAACGGAAAGATATTTTCGGAACCAAGATGTCAGCAAGATATATGGATACGACGTGACGGATCCAAAAAATCCCAAAGAAATTTGGAATATTGAGCTCAAAGATTCGACTTCGATCGCCGGGGTGCGAGAGTACAAAGGGAAAATATATTTGGCCATCAAAACCGATTTTAGCGATGACAGGACATGTCTGCTGAATCCTTTGGTCGTCAAGGGAGCTGATTTTTCCGTGAGATGCACAGAAATATATCATCCAACGGCAGTTGTTCCGATGGATACAACCTACACGGCGATGATCATTGATCCATCTTCGGGCAATATCGAAAAAAATGTATCTTTCATGGGATCGAGCGATCAAAATTCTTCAGTTGTGTATATGTCGCAGGGCGCTCTTTATCTCACCTATTATGATCCCGGCGACGCAGTGAGTATGCTTCATTCATTTTTCAGCGAGAACAAAGATTTGGCTCCCGATTGGCTGATAGAAAAACTCAAAAATCTTGGAGAGTATGATATTTCCAGTTCCGCCAAAATGACCGAGATTTGGGAAATCATCAGCCGTTATCAGAATTCTTTTTCGAGTGATGACCGACTCAAAAATCAAAACGAAATATCCAATCGGATTAGCGATTTTCGCAAAAAGCACAGCCGAGAACTCGACAGTACGGGAATCGTGAAGATAAGCGCGGACAATTTGAGCATTGATTCGACCGGAAGCGTGCCAGGGAAATTGCTCAATCAGTTTTCGCTCGATGAATACCAAGGCAATTTGCGCGCGGCCACGACTGTCGGTGAAAGTTTCTTGAGTTGGGGTTTTGGATTTGGGACGGGAAATTCGGACAATACGGCCAATGATGTGTACATTCTCGATGATGACTTAAAATCGCAAGGGTCAGTGACCGATTTGGGCAAAGGAGAAAGAATTTTCGGCGTTCGATTCATTGAAGACAAGGGATATGTCGTCACTTTCAAACAAATTGACCCGCTATACGTTTTGGATTTGTCTGATCCGATGAATCCGGCCAAGAAAGGCGAGCTGAAAATCCCGGGCTATTCATCATATCTTCATCCGATCATGAAAGACAAAATTTTGGGAGTGGGAGAGGAGAGCAATCAGGTGAAAATTTCTTTGTTTGACGTGAGTGATCCGCAAAATCCCCGAGAAATTTCCAAATATAATCTCGATGAATACTATTCCGAAATTTCCGCGACCCATCACGCTTTTCTTCTGGACGCAAAGCATCAGGTTTTCTTTTTGCCGGGGGCAAAAGGCGGATATATTTTCTCATACGCCGGAGACAGCTTGAGTCTCGCGAAAGCTGTGTCCGACATTCAAGTCAAACGGGCGATATATATAGACAATTTTCTCTATGTCATTGGAGAAAATAAAATGGTTGTGTTGGATGAGGGGAGTTGGGAAAAGGTGAAGGAACTGGAGTTGTAATGTTCATACTATCCTAACATTCAATGTTAGGATAGAATCTAATTACGTGAATTATGGATAATTACAAGGGCGATGTTATTGAGGAATCTTTGAAAGACAAGGAAGTCCTCAAAGAATTGAATATAATTTCAACGAGAATTGAAAAAGTTACGGACGAACATCAAACGCCGTGGCTTTCGCAGTGGACCTTGGACTCCATTGAAGTTAACGAAGACAAAGCCGACGATTTGGCTGAAAAATTAAGCAAAGCACTCGATCCGGAACATGGTTGGTATATTGATTATCGCAATGATAAATATCATTTTGTGATTTTTAAAGACAAAGTTTTCAAGTTGGACCGCAATAAGAAATCCGATTATGTCGAGATGGCAAAATACGGCAAGTCTCGCGGCACGCCGGAATATCAATTGCCAAATTTCGCCGATTTACCAATCGATGTTTTGGAAATTTTCTTGAAAGAAGCGAATTTGAATACTTATGCCAATGAGGATGTCAAAAAAGCCGTTTCGCTCCGACCCGGTTCCAGCGATTATCATTTTGAAAAAGGCGACCTAACTTTTCATGATACCTATTTTGGCACCACCAAATTTGTAGGCGAAGAAATTGTCTATAAAAACGGCAAACCGACTTGGGGAATGAATTATTATGGCTTTACGCTAAATAGCGAGATAAGCGAAGGTTTGTATGACGCTATTTTGCGTCCGGCTTTGATGTCTGGATCCGGCGATAATATACCAGTTCGCGGACCGAAAGAGTTTATAAATGGCGAATGGAAATATACCTTTAAGACTGA
>JBAZUC010000031.1:0-8907 GCA_041661585.1 Parcubacteria group bacterium | reverse complement strand
GCTTCGACCCATGTAGTCGCTCATCCGATGGATATTTGGAAAAAATATAATTTCTGGCAGAAATGTTTTTTCGCCAGGCTGGCCGGAAAAGATTTTTCGGGGATAGACGGAAAGTTTGATTGTTTCCGGAAAAGCGCGTTTGAAAAAGTGGGATTGTTTGATGAAGTTCATTTTCGGACGGCTGGAGAAGATGGGGACATGGCATATAAACTGAAAAAAATCGGAAAGGCGGTTGATACAGAAGCAAAAATCATCCATCTTCACAAAATCGACCCGCATTTCAGCCGGAAAGATATCGTCCGCAAGCAGGCGCAATATTCGGAAGCGCAAGGAGCGCTTCTCGCCCGCGGAAGAATTCGGGGAATTTATCCCACGAGCAAAGCATTTTTTCGGGAAATACTGACCCTTTCTCTCTTGATCCCCTATGTGAATATAATTGCGTTGATACTGATTGCGATTTATGCGTTCAAATATACAGGACGAGTATATTTGCAAGAATACAAAAATCCGCGAATAATTTTGTTGCCTTTTTTGAATATATATTTGCTGTTTGTCAGTATAATTTATTCCGCGAAGGGATTCATATATGGAAAACAAAGATTGTAAAATTGGATTGTTCATGCTGCCGCTTCTGACGCAAGGTGGGGGAGCGGAAAAATATTTCATCGAACTTGCCAGAAATCTCAATGAAAGAGGAATCAAGGCTGATGTTTTGACGATGGATGAAAAATTTTTCCAAAAGTTCGCCAGGATCTTGCATATTTTTGCATGTGGCAATTTTTTTGGAAAAATCGACATTAGCGGAAGGGAAAAAGAAGGCGATATAACGAAGCAACTCGGGGAAGCTCGATGGATAAAAAGCAGTTTCAAAAATTTGGGAATAACCTTGCGAAATTATAACATTATTTATTCGAAAAACGAGCTTTCTGATTTGTTTATTCTGAAGTTAAAAGGTTATAAAAATATTCCGCCTGTCATTACTGGAGTACATACTCCGATTGTCTATCCGGAAACGAAATCATTTATTTCAAAATTGCATAATTTTATTTACTCTAGTTTTTTATATAGATGGCTTTTGAAAGGCGCAAGAGTCATTCATGTTTCAAATAGCTCCGCAAATGATCTTATTGATAACAAATTCAAACTGAAAAGCGAATTGATATACTATCCTTTTTCTGCTAAGCATTTTTTTGATTCGGCGGAAATATATAAATGTGATATAAAATTCGAACCGGGAAAACACAACATTATTTTTTCCGGACGGCTTGGGGAGCAGAAGGGAATTGATGTCTTGATCAATATGATTCGGAAAACAGGTGACGACGAAGTTTTGGCGGGAAAAATAAGGATCAATATTTTCGGAAGCGGTGACAAAGATTGTGAAGATGCAATAAAAAATCTTGCTGAAAAATATTCTTTTGTGCGTTTTTTCGGGCATATCGAACACAAATACATGCCCCATATTCTGGGTCAGCAGGATTTGATGATTGTCCCGTCGAAATGGGAAACTTTGCCCTACAGCGTTCTTGAAGCGCAAGGAATGGATCTGCCGGTCGTCGCCTTTGATATTCCGGGGCCGAGTGATATCATTGAGAAAGGAAAAACTGGTTTTCTGGTCAGCTCAAAGGAGGAATTTTTTGAAAAAATGAAAGATATTGTCGAAGGCAAGATTGTCTTTGACAGGGGTGCAATTATTCAAAATATAGAGCAGAAATTCAATCCCGAAAAAATATATTTGGAAATGATAAATATGTTTCAGAAAAATTTATTTACCCCGTTAGAAACTGGCGCCCTTGAAGATTAATATTAAAAATATATGAATTGCGAAAAAGAAATTTCTAACGGGGTGAAAAAACTAAACTTCGGCTCCGGGAAAGACATCAAAAAGGGCTATATTAATGCGGATATTTTCCAATTCGAAGGCGTGGATAAAACTTTTGATTTCAATGTTTTTCCGTACCCTTTTTCCGATAATGATTTTGACGAAATTTTGGCCGACAATATTCTCGAGCATCTGAATGATATTCCCGCGGTGATGAAAGAACTGCATCGGATATCAAAGCCTGGCGGCGAAGTGAGAACAATCGTGCCATATTATAATTGCTATGGCGCGTATAATGATGTCACGCACAA
Organism: Parcubacteria group bacterium; assembly: GCA_041661585.1. Lineage (GTDB taxonomy): Bacteria > Patescibacteriota > Minisyncoccia > Moranbacterales > UBA11712 > JAPLXD01. The sequence continues at coordinate 6,774 of JBAZUC010000031.1, read as the reverse complement.
ACAATATTTTTCCCATTTGTCTTTCGAGCCGTTTTATAAAACAAATTCTCGGGGAAATTATTTTATCAAAGAAAGATTCGATCTCAAGAAATTAAGATTGGTTCCAACGAGGCTGGGAAAAATATTTTTGTTGGATTCCATAAGATTACCCCTGAGTGTCGTTTTCGGCCAAATAATCCAAGCGGTTGATATAACTTTGATTGTGAAAAAATAATGCTGAAAAAAATTCGATTCTATATCTCGCCATATTTTCTGATCAGATATTATATTCAGAGAGACGTGATGTATTTTATAAAAAAATATAAGTTCAAAGGAAGAGTCCTGGATTTCGGATGCGGTCAAAAACAATACGAGCAACTTTTTGGAAATTCTGAATATACAGGGATAGATTTCAAGGATTATTCCAAAAACAGGGATGCTCCAGACAAAAAACCGGACATTTTTTTTGGCGAAGAATATTCAAAAGATCTGGCGCTTCCTTTTGACAACGAGAGTTTTGACCACGCCGTTTCTTTCCAGGTTTTGGAACATCACAAAAGCCCTGAAAAAATGATCAGCGAGATGGCAAGAACGACAAAGGGGGGCGGATTTGTCCTCATCTCCTGCCCGTTTATTTTTGGGTTGCATGAAGAGCCCAATGATTTTCAGAGATACACCAAATATAAGCTTGAAGATTTATTCAAAAAAAATAATTGTGAAGTTATTGAGAGAAGAGAAGAAGGCTCATTGTTCTCGGTCATTTCCATGTTGCTCAACGAGCATATCGGCAGTTTTGCGGCGAAAAACAATCTTTGCTACTTTTTGGCGGTTTTCATTTATCTTCCATTTTTATTATTTCAGTACGCAAGCTTGCTTTTCGACAAGATCATCAAATCAGAAAAAATATTTATTAATTATATGATCCTAGCCAGAAAAAATAAATGAGTCAAAAGATCTTGGTGAATCTGGTGACTTTGCAGCATGAAGGAATCTTGCCTCCCTGGCTTCGGATATTCAAAGTTTTTCAGGCTCATGGATGTGAAGTATACGTGAATACGGGATATTTTGTGAAAAAGCTTGAGCGGATTGAAGATGTTTATAGATTCAGCTGGCTTGCGGAAGACGAAAAAAAAGAGTTACTGAAAGACAAAACCAAAACAAAAATTGGCTTTCTACTTCATTCGGTGAAGAGGAATTATATCGCATTGAAAAACAGTCGAAAAAATTTGAAGCTGGGCCAATTTGATATCATCTACACACCCTCTTCAGTTTTTGATTTTGTGATCCTGCCTTTTTATTTGAAGATAACAGGAAAGAAAATAAAGTGGGCAACGACCCTTGCGAACATAGTGCCAATGACGGATCCCGGAAGCAAGATCATAAGATTTCTAGCCTGGATTTTTTTTCGGGCTAGTTTTTCTATAATCAGGAAGGCGAATGTGGTTTTTGCCTCAACACCAGAAATTAAGAAATATTTGCTTTCAGCCGGCTTTTCACCAGAAAAAGTGGTTCTAACCAGTTTTGGAATTGAGGCGGATTTGATCGAAAAAGCCGAGCCTGACGAAAAATATCAGATTGACGCTTTGTTTGTCGGAAGAATAAATGAAACCAAAGGAATATATGATATGTTGAAAGTTTTGAGGATTGTAACAAAAAAATTTCCAAATTTTCAATTGGCGATCATGGGGGATGGGGACGAAAAAACAAAAGCGAGTTTTTCGAAAGAAACCAAGAAATCAGCTCTTGAAAAAAACATTCAGTTGCTTGGCTACAAAAACGGAGTGGAGAAATATAATATAATAAAATCCGCGAAATGTTTTTGGTTTTTGAGTGTGAGCAAGAGCGAAAGTTTCGGAGTAGCGTTGCTTGAAGCGGTATGCTCGGGGCTTCCCGCCTTTGCCTATAATCTTCCTCAGTTTGCGTGGCTTTATCCCAATGGAGAGGTGAATATTTCACAAAAAGGAGATTATAAAACAGTTGCACAAGAAGTTGTTGAACTGTTCAAAAAAGAAGATCTTTCAAATGAAAAAGGAAAGTTGCTGCTAGGAAGATATTCTTGGGAAAAAATCGCTGAAATTGAATACGATGCCATAAAAAGCCTATAGCGCGTATGAAAAAAAATATCTACAAAAATTTATATAGCGACCAAAAAAATCTGGGAAACTTGGCAGAAAGTCTCAGAATAAAAAATATGCTGGCAATCATTGACCGAATGAATCTTGAAAACAAGAATATTCTTGATATCGGCTGCTATGACGGAACATTTCTGTCTCTCATCAAAAATCGAAACAACAATTTCTTTGGTGTTGAAGCCAGTGATTGGGGCGCAGAAAGATCCAGGCAAAAAGAGATAGAAGTGAGTCAATATTTTTTTGATGACAGAACAAAATTGCCCCTTGAAGATGGCTTTTTTGATCTGGTCGTGGCCGGAGAAATTATCGAACATATTTATGATACGGATTTTTTTCTTGAGGAAATCCGCCGCGTCTTGAAACCGGATGGCCATTTGATAATTTCAACGCCAAATATTGCCTCGCTCGGCCGGAGAATATTTTTATTGTTTGGCGTCAATCCGATCATTGAATTGTCTCCCAATGAGCCCGAAAGCTCGGGACATATCCGCTATTTCACTTTCAAAACTTTCGAGAAGATCCTTGAAAAACATGGGTTTAAAATAATCGCTTCGCGATCCGACTCTGTCAATTTTTCGAGCAACGGAAAAACAAAATCTTCACTTTTGGCTCGAATGTTTCCGAAATTTGGCGCGAGTATAATTTTCTTTGCAAAATCTCTTTGAAATAACGGAAAAATGGCTTATAAATAAGGAAAAAACAGCAATAGGGAAGCCGAATTTTCAGAGGAGGAGGCGAGACTTGGCTTATTTCTCGAGGCATATTATAATACAGAGGTAAAAGAAAAAAACAAAAACAAAAAATACAAAGGGTTGTGATACACTAGCTCTCTTTTTTTGGTGGTTATAAAATTGAAAATAAACAAAACATGAAACAAAATAAATTTGCTGATGAGATGAATAAAACAAAAAAGTTTTTTTTGGCTGCAGGCATTTTTGCCTTGGCTTTCGTGGCAGTATCGTCAGCCGGCGCCCAGGAGATGATCCCGGTTGTGGCCGACAGCGTCGGAGCAAACGCGACTTTGGGGACGCCGGTTTCGGAAATAATTTCGGCCGCCGGTTCAGGCGGATTGTCGGGAGCTCAAGATCTTTCCGTGCTAAAACAAGATGTCGAAGGGCAAGTTCTTGGAAGTTCGGTTTCGCCGGAAACGCCTTCGGTCGAACCACAGCCAGTGCCGTCGTCCGCGTTCAGCTCTGATTCTTTGAAAAATTTGGAGCTCAAAGGCGGATTGAGCAGTGATCCGCAGATCAGCACGGACACTCCAAGCGCTTTCAATCTGGCGGTGAAATTTTTCGAGAAGGTTGTTTTCAAAAAAGATGTTGAATTTGCCGGCCGGCCCATATTCGAAGACGGCCTCGATATTTCCGGAAAAACGACTTTTGACAAGGACACCGCCGGTTATGCCATCATCAAGAAGGACAATCAAAGCGTGATGGTCGAATTTGACAAGGGATACGATTCTCCGCCAATTGTCACGGCCACTCTTTCTCTTCAGCAATACAATGATTCCGATGTGAGAGCTTTGGCGGAAAATCTTCTTTTTGTAACAGACATAAAATATATTATTACCAATGTTTCAAAAAAAGGTTTCGAGATAATGATGGACAAAAAAGCTGATTCCGATATTCCTTTTTCCTGGCACGCTCTGGCCGTGAATGACCCGACAACCTCAAAAAAGAAGGGAGAAACGCTGAAGAGCAAAATCGGTTCCGAGCTTGGTCCAAACGCTTCCGCGGCAAGTTCATCGACCGACAGAAGGACAACTCCTGCCGCTCCGGCTCCCGCCGCTGCGATTCAATCAGGCGCGTCCCAAGCGCCGATTGATCCCGCCGCCAATGGAAACGCAAATTCCAATTAAGATCCAAGAGACAAGATACAAAATGCTCGATTTGAAAAAAGTCAATTATCAGCCAAGTCCCGGCCTCAAGCCGATGAAATGGCTGGACAGAAGGTTGGTATTCAAGGGATATTCATATCCAATCAAAAATCTTTTGCTGATTGCGGTGGTTTTTCTTTTTATCATATTTTTGATCGTCTTTTTTTTGATCGCGCACCAAAGCAACAAAGCCAATCCGGATGTTGCCTTGCAAAAAGAAACGAAAGCCTTGACCGACCGTATTGGGCGCTTCATGGAGCTTCCTCTCGATGAGCAACCGACGCTTGCGACTGTCACGGACCAGGAAAAGCTGAAGGGGCAGAATTTTTTCACGCATGCTCAAAATGGCGACAAACTGCTGGTTTATCCCAAGGCCAAAAAAGCGATCCTCTATAGGCCTTCCACAAAGAAGATCGTTGAAGTTTCCAATCTTATCTCGGATGAAAGCAACCAAGAGCAGCCGCCGGCAGATATCAATTCAAATGACGAAATCAACCTTGTTAATTAAGAAAAAAAAATCCCAAAAAATATCCGTTCGCGCCCTCGTTTTGTTTTCCGGCGGACTTGATTCGATCCTCGCCGTGAAAATTCTGGCGAGTCAGGGGATCGAAACAACAGCGCTCGTTTTTACGAGCTATTTTTTTGATGCCAAGCCGGCGGAAAAATCGGCGCGGGAGAATAATATAAAATTAAAAATAGTTGATTTTTCAAAAAAGCATTTTGAAATTATAAAAAATCCCCGCTATGGCCGGGGAGTAGGCATGAACCCTTGCATTGACTGCCATCTTCTGATGTTAAAAGAAGCAAAGAAGCTTGTTGGACCGGGCAAATATTGTTTTCTGGCGACGGGAGAAGTGCTGGGCCAAAGGCCGATGTCGCAAAATTTTCGCGCGCTCGAGCTGATCGAAAAAAAAGCGATCCTTGCCGGAAAAATTCTTCGTCCGCTTTCGGCCAAAGTTTTGCCGGAAACGGAAATGGAAAAATCAGGAATGGTCGATCGCGAAAAATTGCTTGGCATTTCGGGAAGAAGCCGGAAAGAACAAATAGAGCTTGCGAAGAAATATAACGTGAAATATTATCCGACGCCGGCCGGGGGATGCATTCTGACCGACAAAGAATATTCAAAAAAACTGCGTGAGTCTTTGGAAAATATCAAAAAGCTCGAGCCAAGCGATTTTGAACTGCTCCGAATAGGCCGGCATTTTTGGGAAGGCAATACGAAAATTATTCTCGGTCGCAATCACAAGGAAAATCTAATTCTTAAAAAACTTGCCGAAAAAAAAGATATTTTGATAGAGCCAAAAGATATTCCCGGACCGACAGCTTTGATTCGGGGAAAAGGAAGCAAAGAGACACTTGACTGCGCGAAAAAATTGCTTTTGAAATATACCAAAAATATGGAAAACAATATCCAAATCACGGCTAAATAAAAGAAAAATATTTAATAAACAATCCCATTGGAAAAGGGCCGCTTTGAAGCAGCCCTTTAAGTTTCATAAAAATCACCTTCTTCTTTGTCGACTTCGCCGCTCCTTTCGATTACCCTGGCGACGATCACGAAACGTCCCTTTGGAGCTCCGAGGTGAAAAGATTTGTAGTGAGAGAACAGTCCCTTGAATTTTTTCATGTCATGCAGGAGCCGGCTGACACAGACGGGTGAAATTCCGGCAGTGCAGCGGAAATGAACCGTCGAAACGCGCCGAATACCTGCCTCCTCGAGCTGATGCCGTAGCCATCCCATGAGATCGAGATGATAGCGACCATTGGAAAATTCCAAAAAGTTTCCGGCTTTTTTTTCAGTGTCCGGATCCACATATTGAAGCGAGTAACAGCGCTTGCAGATATGTGGAAAAACATAAGCCGTGGCGGAAAGAAGATGTATCCGAAAATCGGAAACCATCCGAGCCACAGCGTTTTTCAGAATTTCGGCCTGCAGCTCCGCTCTTCCTGCGTGAACAAGAGCTAGGACTATCTGTCCTTCGAAAGATTGACCGACAACCAAAACGACGGGGCAATCTCCGACCCTGAAAGCCACCGGAATGTTTGCGCCGCAGACTATCACTGCGTCACAACGATATTCATCCCGAGAATCGCCGTTTCCAATGAATTTTCCCGCGAATTTTTCTTCGTTGGTATCTTCTATCGTTATAATCCGATAGCTTTGTCCCAACGCGGGACTGAACGAATCCTCGGCGTCAAGACCGTATTTTCCAAGAAAAAGGCGATAATTGCTTTCCGCATCGTCTGAAAAGCGGAGATCCATATTGCCGTCTTGGCAAGTGGAAACCAATAGCTCAACGCTTTTTTCTTCGACAAAATATCGGCCTCCAAAAACACGGTCACAACTTGTGTCTCTGCGAGTATAGGATCTTTTTGGCATTTTTCCTCCTAGCAAGCCATGTCGGCTATAGCAAGTTCGAAAGATTTTATTTCCCCGTCTGTCTTTTTCGCAAAAAAATAGCCATTGCAGCTGGGACATTGAACTTGTTTTGCTCCAGTGCCTTCTTGAAGATCGACTTCGAATTTTTGTCCGCAGTTTTTTTTGATGCAAACAATTCTGTCCATTTTTAAAGGACTCCTTTTTTTTATTTTTTTTGTGGGCGAGGAGGGAGTTGAACCCTCACGATGTCGCCATCACTGGATTTTGAGTCCAGCGCGTCTGCCAGTTCCGCCACTCGCCCAATAGTTTCTGCCAAATTTATACCTTAGTCTAACCAGAAAATGGGCAAATGTCAACCGTTGTGGTATAATTCACTCTGTTATGGCGAAAATTATTTCTCTTGTGAA
>JBAZUC010000030.1:0-9555 GCA_041661585.1 Parcubacteria group bacterium | reverse complement strand
ATCTTTGCAAAACCTTTTGCACTCCGCGCGCCACGGCATAGTGTTCTTCACCGATGATCTTGGGATCGAGAATAGTCGAGGATGAATCGAGCGGATCAACCGCCGGATATATTCCCAGTTCCGAAAGTTGGCGGGACAAAACGACCGTTGAATCAAGGTGCCCGAAAGTCGTCGCGGGAGCCGGGTCGGTGAGGTCATCGGCCGGAACATACACGGCTTGCACGGATGTGACAGAACCTTTTTTGGTTGATGTGATTCTCTCTTGGAGCCGTCCCATTTCTTCAGCGAGAGTTGGCTGGTATCCCACGGCTGACGGAATGCGCCCGAGGAGCGCCGACACTTCCGAACCGGCCTGAGTGAAACGAAAAATGTTGTCGATGAAAAACAAAACATCTTTCCCCTCATCATCACGGAAATATTCGGCCATCGAAAGCGCGGAAAGTGCCACTCGCTGGCGGGCTCCCGGCGGTTCGTTCATCTGTCCGAACACAAGTGTTGTTTTTTCAAGCACTCCCGATTCTTTCATTTCGTGATAAAGATCATTTCCTTCCCGCGTCCGCTCGCCCACACCGGCGAAAACCGAATAGCCTCCATGCTCGGTCGCGATATTGCGAATGAGTTCTTGGATGACAACTGTTTTTCCCACGCCCGCGCCGCCGAACAAACCAATCTTTCCACCTTTCAAAAAAGGACAAATGAGATCAATGACTTTGATCCCGGTTTCCAAAATTTCCGCTTCCGTAGATTGGTCGGTGAAAGCCGGAGTCGGACGATGGATCGGAAATCTTTTTTCCGTTTTCACGGCGGGCATTCCGTCGATCGGCTCGCCGAGAAGATTGAACATCCGTCCGAGCGTTTCTTTTCCAACCGGAACGCTGATCGGCGCGCCAGTGTCGATGACTTCCATTTTTCTCCGCAGCCCGTCGGTCGATCCCATGGCCACCGCCCGGACTTTGTTTGATCCGAGATGCTGGTTGACTTCGAGAACAAGTTTTTTTCCGCCTTCAAGATTGACCTCAAGGGCACTGTATATGTTCGGCAAGCTGCTTTTTCCTTGCCCGCCCGAAGCTTCAGCGGAGGAGGGAAATTCCACGTCAACAACCGGACCGATGACTTGTGATATTTTGCCTACATTCATATAAATAAAATTAAATTAAATTATCAATTTTCAAGCGCCGCTCGTCCCGCGGAAATCTCCGCGATTTCCTGCGTGATGCCGGCTTGGCGCATCTGGTTGAATATCAATGTCAGATTGTCCACCATGTCGTTGGCCGCGTCCGTTGCGTTTCGCATCGCCACCATCCGAGCCGATTCTTTCGAAGCGTTCGATTCCAAAATCGCGTGATATACCTGCATCTCAACCAGACGAGGCAAAATATTTTCGAGCACCGATCTCGCGTCCGGTTCAACTTTATACTCCATTGGCGGCTCATCGAGTCCGAATTCTTTGGCAAGAACATCCATATCAGCCAATTGCTTTTCAATTTCAATTTTCGAAACCGGAAGGAGCTGGCGAAGTTTTGGCTGTTGGACAACCGCAGAAATATAGTCCGTGTAGGCAATCACTACTTTGTCATATTTTTTCGCTTTGTATTCATCCATCGCGAGACGCGAGAGCGCGCGAACACTTTCAATGCCGGGAAGGTATGTCAGCTCGTCAAAGGTGGCAACGATATTTTTGCTGATTTTCCGGATGAGATTGGCTCCTTTTTTTCCGACAGTCACGAAATCGATCTCGATTTGGCCATCCGGAATGCTTGACTCGATCCTACGCCCTCCGATCCGGTTCACCTTGAGCTGGCCGGGATTTTTCACCTGCTCGATGACTTTCCGGACAAGCTGGGAGTTGAATCCGCCGCAAAGTCCTCGGTTTGAAGTGACGACGATCATGAGAATTTTTTTCACTTCCCGCTTCTCAAGAAGTTCCGTTGGATAATTTTCAAAAGCGCGAGCCATATTGGTCAGTACGCTCCAGGCGCTGTGGGCATAAGGCCGGATCGCAAGAACACTCGCCACCGCTCGGCGCATCTTCGAAGCCGCCACCATTTCCATGGCGCGAGTGATCTTCTTGGTATTGTTCACCGATTTTATTCGGCGCTTGAGTTCTCTTGTTCCACCAGCCATAAAATTCTAACTATTGTTTCCATAAACTTCTTTGTATTCTTCAATCGCTTTTTTCAAAGCATTTTCCACTTCTTCTGTCAGTTCTTTTTTTTCTTTTATGAGGCCCAAAACATCTCTTTTCATATCTTTCATATATTTGTGAAATTCGGCTTCCCATTTCTGGACATTTTCCACCGGAACATCATCGAGGTATCCGGCTGTCAGAGCATAGAGAATCGCAACCTGCGACGCAACCGGCATCGGGACATATTGATCCTGTTTCAAAATTTCAACCGTTCGCTGTCCACGTTCAATCTGTTTTCGCGTCGCTTCATCCAAGTCCGAACCGAACTGGGCAAAAGCTTCGAGCTCGCGGAATTGGGCAAGATCCAAACGCAATTTTCCGGCCACTTTTTTCATCGCCTTGATCTGCGCGGCTGATCCGACGCGCGACACGGACAGTCCGACGTTGAGAGCGGGACGAATGCCTTTATAGAAAAGATCCGATTCAAGATAAATTTGCCCGTCCGTGATGGAAATGACATTGGTCGGAATATACGCACTGACATCTCCGGCTTGCGTTTCAATGATCGGAAGGGCTGTGATCGATCCGCCACCGAAATCTTTGCCGATTTTCGCACTCCGTTCCAAGAGCCTTGAGTGCAAATAGAAGATATCTCCCGGATAGGCTTCGCGTCCCGGCGGCCGTTTGAGAAGAAGGGAAACCTGGCGGTATGCCCAAGCGTGCTTTGAAAGATCGTCATATATAATGAGCACATCTTTTCCTTGGTCCATGAAAAATTCTCCGATCGCGCAGCCGGCATACGGCGCAATAAAAGAAAGAGCGGCCGGATCAGACGCCCCTGCCACAACCACGATCGTGTGATTCATCGCATCGCGCTTTTCAAGCTCCGCCACAATGCGGGCAACTTTGGACTCTTTCTGCCCGATCGCTACATATATACAGATGACGCCTTCGTCCTTTTGGTTGATGATCGCGTCGATTGCCACGGCTGTTTTTCCGGTTTGGCGGTCGCCAATGATGAGTTCGCGCTGTCCCCGGCCAATCGGAATGACCGAATCGATCGCTTTGATCCCGGTCTGCAAAGGCTGTTTCACTGATTCGCGTTCGATCACACCCGCGGCGATCTTTTCAATGGGATAGGATTTGTCGGCTTTGATATCTCCTTTGCCGTCGATTGGCGCCCCAAGAGGATTCACAACACGGCCGACGATCGTTTCGCCCACCGGCACGGACAAAATTTTTCCGGTGGATTTCACCATGTCGCCTTCTTTGATCTTTTCGTATTCCCCCAGGATCATCGCTCCGATCTGGTCTTCTTCAAGGTTGAGCGCCACGCCATATATAGGTTCGCCTTTCCCTGAAAATTCAAGCATTTCCGACGCCATCGCATCCGAAAGTCCGCTGATGCGCGCGATGCCGTCCCCAACCTCAATGACGCGGCCGACTTTCTCGGATTTGGTTTCAGCTTTGAAACCGGAGATTTGATTTTTGAGAGTCTCGATAATGAAATCTTTTTGCATATAATATAATTTTGAATTATGAATTTCGAATTTCGAAATAATGTTTCAATTTAGAATGTTTCAAACATTGATTCATTCAAAATTTTTTCAAAATTCAAAATTGGAAATTCAAAATTAGTTAGATAATATTCTTTTTAACTCTCCCAACTTCCCAGCCACGCTTCCGTCCATCACTTCATCCCCGACCTTCAGGATCATCCCACCTTTGATTTTCTGATCAATAGCATTTTTCAAAACCACTTTTTTGGCGCCATATTTTTCTTCAATATAATCTTTCACTTTTTTTTCAACCGCCGCGGAAAGTTTTTCCGCCGTCACAACTTCCGCCTCGATGATTCCATTCTTTTGATTGTATATTTTTTCGAAACTTTCAATTATCTTTCCAGTGAGCTTCCATTTTCTTTCCTTATATATGTAGCGTGCAAAATCGATAACGGACTTTTGGATTTCCGGTTTCGATTTCCCGTCAGTGAGTTCGTATAAGGTTTGGGACAGTTGCTTTGCAGTGACGCGCATAATAATTCGAAATTATTTCAGACTATCTTCAATCATTTTCTTGTCTTTTTCTCCATCCATCTTCTCCCCGACGATCTTTTCCGTCGCAGCCACAACCAGGCTTCCGATCTCCGACTTGATCTCTTTGATTGTTTTTTGCTTTTCTTGCTGGATTTCGGCTTTCGCAACGGTAATAATTTTTTCGGCTTGCACCTTGGCAACCGCCGCAATTTCCGACTTGGCTTTTTCCGCTTGTTCGCGCGATTTTTCAACAATATCTTTGGCTTCCGTGCGGGCCTTTTTCAAAATTTCTTTTTGCTTCTCCTCACTTTCTTCCAATTTTTTTCCGGCTTCCTCGGCGTCGGCGAGACCCTTTTCGATCTTTTTCTGGCGTTTTTCAAGCATCGCAAGAACCGGCCCATAGGCAAATTTCCAGAGCACAAAAAGCAGCACCAAAAAGTTGACGATCTGGGCAATCAATAACTTCCAATCAATGCCTAGTTTTGAAAATAGTTCGGACATAGCTTTGTTAATTTTCAATTATCAATTTTCAATTTACAATGAATTTTCAATGACTCAATTTTCAATGTTTGAAAATTGAAAATTTAGAAATTGAATCATTGATTGAAAATTGATCATTGATCATTGAAAATTTCGCAAGGAGGATATCGACGAAAACTCAACATCCTCCCTTCCAAATCAACACTTAGACGAATTTAATTATGAGCGCGACAACTAAAGCGTAGATCGCGATGGCTTCGGTGAATGCGATCGCCAGGATCATCGCCGTCTGGATCTTCGGAGCCGCTTCCGGGTTCCGGCCGATGGCTTCCATCGCCTTTGAAGCCAATTTTCCAATTCCGAGCGCTGGTCCGATCGCTCCAATTCCGATCGCTATTCCTGCCGCGATCGATTTGGCCGCCACGTCGCTTCCGAAGAAGCTTGAGACCGCCTGCGCCGTTTCTTGCGCTGTGCTTGGATCAACTGCCATAAAATTGTGTTCTCTGCTTCTGCTTGAATCGACTGGAAAATATTTTTTGAGTCGGACAAACAAATTTAGAGAGTTAAATAATTTTTAATTTCCAATTTTTTAATTTTTAAATAATTTTCTAATGTTCTAATTTTTAAACATTTAGAAATTAAAGCATTATTTAAAAATTACAAAATTAAAAATTCTAATGTGCCTCGGTGGCCGCCATTTTGAAAAACACCAATGTGAGCATCGCGAACACCAAAGCCTGCACAAATCCGACAAACAGCTCCAAAAGCAAAAACGGGAGCGGAATGAAATATGGAACCAGAAACAACATCACCATCAGCAGCACTTCGCCGGCGAAAATATTTCCAAACAACCGAAAGGAAAATGAAATCAGTTTTGCTACTTCCGAAATGAGCTCCAAAATTCCGACAAACGTTCCGACGAGATACGGGCTGCGAAAAGGGCTGACAAAAAATTTTCCCGCGTACTTCCCGATCCCGATCGCCGCGATCCCGAGAACCTGGGCGCTCACAACGCTGACGATGGCAATGGCGAGCGTGAAATTGAGGTCGGCCGCGCCGCTTCGGATGAAAGGAATCAAAACTTGTTTTCCGTGAAGCTCTTCGTTGATCCCGATCGTTCCGAGTCCCGGCACGACTTCCACCCAATTGGTGAGGATGACGAAAATGAAAATAGTCGCCACGATCGGAAAGAACTTTTTCGACTGTTTGCGATCCTGCGTCACAGAGTCCGCCAAATTTAAAAGGGCTTCCAGAATCGATTCAACAATGTTTTGAAAGCCCCGGGGGACAAGCCTGATCCTACTTTTGAGTATAAATGAGCCAATGATAATTATCAAGCTGATGCACAAAGTCACCACGAGAGTGTTCGTGACCGCAAATGATCCTACATGAAAGAGGGGTTCTGCTGCTATCGATATATTCATCGGAAATTTTCAATTTCTAATTTTAGCGTATCTTTCACAAAAAAAAGCTGCCATTTCGAAATCAGCCGTTCTCGAACCATTATATACGATTTACTTCATTATGTCCAGTGTTTTTTTGTAGACGAGCCAGGAACTGACGGCGATCGAGACAAGTATCCCGAGAAGCAAAAGCCACGGCGCGGTGCCCAGTTTTTTGTCGAGAAAGCGCCCGCCAAGCGCCAAAGCGACCAATGGCACGGCGATGGTATAGCCCAGCTCCCATGCCAATCCAAGGGCTGAAAATTGTTTGTCAAGTTTGTTCATATTCTTTGTTCCAAAGTTCGGCTTTTTCCTTTCTCGAGCAAAGCTCTCGAAATTCCTCAAAGCCAAGCTTTTTCAATCACGTTATTTCTTTTATAAAAGCCAATAAAAATGTTTCACGGACTTTCCCCACTCCCAAAAACCAAATTTCAGAAAAGAAAACGGGTATTTTGCTTTGTCTATCATTTTTAATGGTTTTTCCAAAGCTCGGCTTTTTCCTTTTTCGAGCATAGCTCTCAAAATTCCTCAAAGCCAAGCTTTTCTGAATCCGATATTTTGCTTTGCTTATCATTTTTAACGGGACCAATTTTTGGAAAAACCCGATGGATTCTCTTCGCCCCATTTTTTCCAGGCTTTGTGGAGATTTCGGATCTTGACGCGGACGGTTCCGTAGCGGCGGATGACTTCGGTGAGAGCCGCCTTCTCGCCGTCATCGCCGGCATAGATGTCGCGAACCTGCTCGAGATGGACGATCATCCAATCGCAGCGCTGGAGAACTTCTTCCATCCTTTGCAAAGCTCCCGGGCGGTCTTCGTATCTTTGGGAATGAGAACGAGCGATTTGGGAGGGAATATCGAGCGCCATTTCGACAACTTTCTTTTCGGTGGGATAATTTTTTTCTTTCACCACCTCGGGAATGAGCCGCACGACCTGCGCCGCCATTTCCTGCGTCTTTTGATATATCTCGAGATCGCGGAATCCCCGCACGGGTTTCTTTTTTATAAATCGGGTTTTTCGAAATGCCATGTTTTTAGCAAATATCGGGTTATCTTTCCCAAGGCTCGGCTTTTCCCTTTCTCGAGCAAAGCTCTTGAAATTCCTCAAAGCCAAGCTTTTTTTAATTTTCGATTATCTTTTCCGTATGGGTGATTTGTTTTTTTGGTTCTTCTTCTCCTTCCTTTCCCTTCCCCCGGCCGCGGCCTCTTTTCTTTTTTTTGTAAACGACGTGGAGCGGGAAAAATTCATAATAATTTTTTTCGTCGAACCAGGCGCATTTGAAATCGAACAAACGAAGTCCGGTGAGGCGCGAAAGCGCGAGGGCATAGAATGTCAGCTGGGCGACGGGACGGGCTTTTGAGGCGTCGGGTTTGTAGTCGAGGATGTGAACGGACTTGTTGCGGATCTGGATGAAATCGATGTGTCCGGTGATTGTGCGCTCCATCTCGAACGGAATTTCGAATTTCAAATTGTCTTGCATCCAGTCGTAGTCTTCCCTCTCGAAAAAAACCGGCACTTCGGTGGCGACTGTCACGGAGTCGTTGGCGAGCATAAATTTCTGCAATGCGTCGTGGCGCCATTTGTTGTCGGCGACGGCCTGCAAAACGAGTTGCGCGAGTTGGGTCGCCCGGTTTTGTTTTTCCGTGATCCGCACTTCGTGAAGATCCATCTCGGCTTTGATCTCGGACGAGCGATCGGACTCTTTAAAAAGATAGTGCGGACAGTCCGTGGCGATGGAATCGAGATATTCCCGGAGCGGAGCGAAACGGTAGTGCCCGAATTCCTGAAGAGCGAGGGCGGTCTTGGCGCGGTGATATCGGAAACGGTATATCTGGCGATGATACATCTGGAAACTCTGCACGACTTGGGCGGGAGAATATATTTTCAGTCCGAATTCGCGAAGGCGACCATAGGAGCAGAGATCGGCGAGTTCTTTCACCCAGTGCGAGATGGTCGAAGCGTCGACTTTCACGCCATAGCTGCGTTCCAGAAATTTGGCGGACTCGTCGAGCGAAAATCCGACGTTGTAGTAGCTCACTCCGTCGAGAATCATCCGGGTCGGATATTTTTTTCCTTTGATCTTTTTTCCGGTGAAAGTTTTTCCGCAATCCTGGCAGATATATAGCTGAACTTCTTCGAGCTTGTTCTGGCGCTTCCCGCGCTTGACGATATTTTTGCTCGTGCAATAGACGCACTGATTTACCCCGTTAGAAGTCCATGCTATTGAGCTCAAAGCTTTTTCAGCTTCATTTCTAACGGGGCGAGTCGACATGATCTCGGTCATCTTTGGAAATTTCGCTTCCACCGTGGAAGCGAAATTTCCATTTGCGGCGGAATCGTCGGACGCGGGCGGATCAACGGAAAAATTTTCAATCGGATTTTTCTCCGGTTTCGTTGCTGTTTTTTTGTTTTTTTCATCGCCCTTGACCCCGTTAGAAATAGCTTTGATACCAACAGATCTCTCTTGGTATTTTTTGCCTTTTTTATCGTAATTTCTAACGGGGTTGACAGATTTTTTCATTTCCGGTAGTATTAGGATATATAGAAATCTCGGCCAGGAGTTTATACACTCCACATCGTGGCGGGGATTTTTATTTATTCCGGCGGAAAACAGGACATAAAATATTTTCTTTTCCTTTTGTCTTCCTTTATCTGGACATAGAACAATTCTTTTTCCGCGGTCAAACCGGCAAATCTGTATACAACTTCATTACTCTTGTTTGGATTGGCTTTGCCGACGGGTTCGTTTTTGGAGTGTTTCACAAGCTCAATCGCCGCCTTGAAGAACCTCAGTCTCTTCATTCTCTCATTTGGGCGTTTTTGAAAAAGGTGTTCCCGAAAATAGTCGAGGAATATTTTTTCTTTTTTGAAGTATGCGCTGCGCACATATGGTCGTCGTTTGGTCTTCTTTTTTATCTCATCAAAAACAGCGAAAGCACCATGAAATACTTCACCATAGCTTGTTCCCGAAATTTTCTTTGATTTTGTTTGATATGGAATCATATTTTGGGTCTTTCTAAGATGTTTTCGTTTCGATTAGGGGGAGTGGCAATTTGCCTCCATCCTTTTGTGAGTGGATATTTCAACTGTCGACAAATTGTCGACAGTTCGCATTCATCGCCTGTAGCACGAATTCATATGTGATTTCCGCCCATCTCACGAGTTTTTTTCACTAAGTTCGACTTTTCTTCCTTTCTCAAGGTTCAACCTTTCCCTTTCCCGACTCGTCGTCGGGAAATTCCTCAAGGTCAAACCTTTTTTGGTCATTCGTGATATGGATTTTGGATATTTCTGAGGTTCGACCTTAAAAATTTGGCGGAAATGGCTGAAAACAGGTCAAATATCACGACTTTGAAACAGCATTTCGCACGAGTTTTCAAAAAACAGGGGGTATGGCGGGACTTCGTGATATGGAAACGGGCTGAAAATTCGGCTTGGCTTGGAAGTTTAGCTTCCAAAAAGGAAGCTA
>JBAZUC010000029.1:0-9861 GCA_041661585.1 Parcubacteria group bacterium | reverse complement strand
TTTATTTTTGTCTTCCAGTACATAAACTGTATACATAAACAAAAGGCCACTGCTCCCCGCCCGTACCGAACGTCGGTACGTTCGGGCGGGTACCTACTGAGCTAACGACCCGAGATCAAATTCAAAACACAATCGCGTACGCAATCTTTGGAAAATATATCATATTTTATATAATCAGTCAATCCTTTTCCTAACCACCGCCAAATACGCAAGCGGGGCAATCGCCCAGAGAAATTTGTACAAATCGCCCGTGAAATATGACTTCACGCCCGGGGTGATGACATCCGCCAATTCTTTTGTTGAGTACCAATTCAAAACAATCGAGAGCGAAAGGCCGATCACGACCGCCGTGCCAATGGCCAATTTCACAATGAGCATTGGGCCGTGTCCCGAAACGCTCCCTCGGATGATTCGTGAGAACATCACAATGAAGCCCACTAAAGCCGTGAGAAAAAACAATGCTTTGGCTTGCGGTTCGCGCGTGAAATCGAAATTGGCAAAGCTCACAACCGCATAGGCGACATAGACCCCGAGAAGCGAAACCAAAATCCGATGTTTCCCGAGCACGAATGAAAGAACGACACTGATCAAAACAAACAAAATCAAAAAAGACACGTCGCCCGCCAAATTGCTTTTGATTCCAATGTTGCCAAGAAGATTATTGAGGTTCATGTTTTTCTTTACAAATTACGAATACGCTTCGCTCTACGAATATACGAATTACGAATTCCATGTATTGGTATATTCGTACGAGATTCGTAATTCGTAATCTTAATTTTTATTTTAATTTCTCGAAAATTTCTTTTTCTCCGCGACTCAAATTCGTGGGCGTCGCTACTTGTATTTTAACATACTGATCACCATGTCCAAAGCGCGAAAGGTGCTTCACTCCGTGACCTTTGAGGCGAAAAATTTCTCCTGATTGCGTTCCGGCGGGAATTTTCAGCAACACGGCGCCGCCGATTGTTTCGACCGCGATTTTGTCCCCGAGCGCCGCCTGCGAAAAAGATACCTTAGCTTCCGAATGGATATCATCCTCTTTTCTTTCAAATCTTTTGTCCGATTCGACATGGATATTGACATAGAGGTCCCCCGCTTCGCCGCCTTTCTCCCCCGCTTCGCCGCTGTTTTCAAGTCGAATGGTCTGCCCGTTTTTGATGCCGGCTGGGATTTTTATTTTTATTTTTTCATATTCGCGCACTCGTCCGTCCCCGCCGCATTTTTTGCATTTCTTTTCCGGAACCTTTCCTTCTCCCTGGCAATCCGGGCAAACGCTCGTTTGCTGAAATGTTCCCAAAATCGTCCGCCGCGCCGTTCGAATCTGCCCTTCACCCTGGCATTTCGCGCATTCCACTTTTTTGCTCCCCGGCTCAACACCCTCGCCTTCGCAACGCGCGCATTTCACGCTTTTATAGAGTTCAACTTCTTTTTCAACCCCTTCGGCCATTTGGGCAAAAGTGATCTCGACGTCAACTTGGATATCCTCGCCACGCGCCGCCCGCGTTCTTCTACTACCACCTCCAAAGCCGGCTTGTTCGAAAATATCGCCAAAAATATCAGAAAATCCCCCTTGTTTTCCGCCAAAATTGAAATCAAATCCTTCGGCATAGGAAGAAAAATCGCGAAAACCGTCGAAACCGGAAAAGCCGCCCCCTTGCGATTGGGCTTGTTCAAAAGTCTGGCCATATTGGTCATATTGATTGCGCTTTTCTTTGTCGGAAAGCACCTGATAGGCCTCGTTCACTTCCTTGAACTTCGCCTCATCTCCGCCGGTTTTGTCCGGATGATGTTGATGCGCCAATTTTCGATAGGCCTTTTTTATTTCCTCATCGGACGCCTCTTTGCCAACGCCGAGAGTATTATAATAGTCTTTGGACATAAAAAATACGTATCATGTATCAAGTATAAAGTATTATGTATCTGGAATTTCCGAATACTTTATACATTATACATAATACGTGATACATCACACGCTATACTCAATCACTGCCGCTTCTTTCTGCTCTCGATTTACTTGAATAATGCCGGACATTCGAAGCAGTTTGATGATTCCGAGAATAAACAGACCCAAAAATATATCCACCAATGTTCCCAATATCCGCGCCGTCAAAAATATTCCGGCGGCGAGAATGATGGGGATATAGAATTTGTCCGTTCCCGAATATTCAAAGAATCCCCTTTCTGTTTTGTCGATATACGCCATCAGCACGTTTTTCATCGGCTGCTCGCCGACCACATTCACTCCAAGCTGCTTTGACAGATCTTTTTTCGACTTCGCCAGCATTTCTTCTTTTATTTTGCCGGCCGCCGCGTTGCCGATGATCTTGGTCGCATCCGTTGGGCTTTCAGGCATAATGTTGCCAGCGGAGCTTTCTTTCACATCAGCCAAAGGCTGATCCGCCTCTGGCGGAAAGTTTTTCGAGAGAAATTCATCGACTGTCACACCGCTTGAAATGTCATCAAGCATGCTCTTTTTTTCATCCGAAAGAACAAATCCAGCCGCCTTGAGTCCCCAATCCATTTCCATTTCAAGAGTTTTTGCTTCCAGAAATGTTGCGGAGGGCGCGACAGACTTTTCCGTGATCGAAAAATAGTAGGCCACGGCAATCAAAATGCAGACAGCCGTCACGAAATATTTCAGCGTATGGCTGACAAGCTGATAGAAATTGATCGTTATGCCCCGCGCAATCTCTTTTTTTGCCTGAATTTCCGTGAAGATCAAAAGGAGCATGGCGAGGATCAGTCCCAAAAGAGAAAGACCCAGTCCGAGAAAAAATGGATATCCGATCGCCCCCGCCAGAAAGCTCAAATGGATATACATTTTGTTTTTCACGAATATCGCCGTGAGCGTGAAGGCAATTCCCCATGCGCTGAAAGCCAGCACCGGAAAAAGCCAGATGTGCTGCATTGTTCCCGAAATGGAGCCGGCCAAAACCCACCAGCTGATCCAAGCCGCGACCACGTTCAACGCCAGAACGGAATAAGCAAAAATTTTATTTTTGTTCACGATTGTATTTTACTCTTTTTTTTCTTTTTCATCAACAACTTCGCCTTCTTTTGCTTCAGGTTCTTTTTTGCTTTCGTCTTTCTTTTCTTCGGGTTTAGCTTCGCCAGCTTTTGTCTTGTCTGCAGCTTGGGCCGCCGCATAAAGCTCCTGTCCGATCTTTTGCGCTTCTTGCGAAAGTTCTTCGGTCGCTTTCTTGATCGCTTCGATATCCTCGTCGTCTTTCACTTTCTTCAAGGCTTCGATTTTTTCTTGAACCGGCTTTTTCTTTTCTTCAGCGATCTTTTCGCCCGATTCGCGCAAAGCTTTTTCAGTTGTATAAACCAATGTATCGGCCAAATTGCGCGCTTCGACCGCTTCTTTTTTCTTTTTGTCCTCTTCCGCGTGAGCTTCGGCATCTTTGGCCATTTTTTCCACTTCTTCTTTGGAAAGTCCGGTTGAAGCTTCAATGCGGATCGACTGCTCTTTTCCGGTCGCCTTGTCTTTGGCTTTCACACTCAATATTCCGTTCGCGTCGATGTCAAAAGACACTTCGATTTGCGGAACACCACGCGGAGAAGGCGGAATTCCATCAAGCATGAACCGCCCAAGAGTTTTGTTGTCGACCGCCATTTCTCTTTCGCCCTGAAGCACGTGAATTTCAACGCTGGGCTGATTGTCAGCCGCGGTCGAGAATACTTGTGACTTTGAGGTTGGAACAGTCGTGTTGCGATTGATAAGGGGCGTACGCACCGCTCCCATAGTCTCGATTCCGAGCGTGAGAGGCGTCACGTCGAGCAAAAGAACATCTTTCACGTCGCCCGAAAGCACACCGCCCTGAATCGCCGCGCCAAGAGCCACAACTTCATCCGGATTGACAGTCGCGTTCGGTTTTTTTCCGAAAAATTTCTCAACTGTCGCCAGAACCAAAGGCATCCTTGTCATTCCGCCGACCATCACCACTTCATTGATGTCACTCGCCGAAAGTTTCGCGTCGGCGAGAGCTTTTTTGCAAGGTTCGAGAGTTTTTTCCACCAGATCTCCGATCAATTCTTCCATTTTCGCCCGCGTCAGCTTCATGACCATATGCTTTGGCCCGCTCGCATCCGATGTGATGAAAGGCTGGTTGATTTCTGTTTCTTGCGCGGTTGAAAGTTCAATTTTCGCTTTTTCGGCCGCTTCCTTGATGCGCTGAAGAGCCAAGCTGTCTTTGGAAAGATCGACTCCTTGGTCTTTTTTGAATTCATCCAAGATCCAATTGATGATTGTTTGATCAAAATCATCTCCTCCGAGATGTGTATCTCCATTGGTGGACTTCACTTCCACAGTGTCATCCCCCACTTCGAGAATGGAGATATCAAAAGTTCCGCCGCCCAAGTCATAGACCGCTATTTTTTCGTTCTTTTTCTTGTCGAAACCATAGGCAAGAGCCGCCGCCGTCGGTTCGTTGATGATTCTTTTCACGGTAAGGCCGGCAATTTCTCCCGCTTCGATCGTCGCTTTCCTCTGCGAGTCGTCGAAATAGGCCGGAACAGTGATGACCGCTTCTGTGATCGTTTCGCCAAGCTTGGCTTCCGCATCGGCTTTCAACTTCCCAAGGATCATGGCCGAAATTTCCTGCGGAGTATATTCTTTGTCCCCCATTTTTATTTTCACGCCGCCATTGGCCTTCACGATCGAGTACGGCATCAATTTCACGTCTCTTTGCACCTCTTCGTCGGAAAATCTGCGCCCAATGAGGCGCTTGATGGAAAACAAAGTACTTTCCGGATTGGTGACGGCTTGGCGCTTGGCCAAAAGGCCGACCAGTCTTTCTCCTGATTTTGAGATCGCAACCATTGAAGGCGTTGTTCGCGCCCCTTCTTTGTTTTCAACTATTTTTGGCGACCCGGCTTCAACCACCGCCATGGCACTGTTCGTTGTGCCCAGGTCTATGCCTAGAATTTTACTCATAGTTTTTTAATTAATTTTAAATATAAATTTAGATTTTAAAATTTCTACTCCACCTCCACTTTTGCCGCTCTCACAATTCTCCCATTCAACTTATATCCTTTCTGAATAATTTTAGTTATTTTCTGCTTTTTTCCCTCTCCTCCAACCGCTTCGTGAACTTCCGGATTGAATTTGTCGCCTGCTTTCACTTCGATCTCTTCGATATCATTGTTTTTCAAAATATCTTCGAGCTGCTTCTTTATATATACAATTCCCTCGACCCATTTGTTTTCTTTGCTCTTTTCTGGCACATGCGCGAGCGAGGCCTCAAAGTTGTCCACAACCGGCAAAATTTGCTCTATCACGTCCATTTTGGCGTATTTGCGAAACTCTTCCTGATGCGCGGCCTGCGATTTTTTATAATTCTCAAAATCCGCTTGGCAGCGTTTCCATGAATCGAGAGCGTTTTGATTTTCAAGATATTCCTTGGCCTTTTTTAGGGATAATTTCACCCATTGCTTGTACTCATTGCTTTTATCAACTTCTTCTGGATTCACCCATCTGAACTTGCTATGCTCTTCGCTTAGCCGCAATTCGCCTTCCGTATATTCGGCCAAATAAATTAGCGCTATTTTATGTCCAGTGGGCGGGTTATATTCCTTAAAATAAATTAAATCTAAAATGTTATATCTAATATCTCCAATTTCTTCACTGATTTCTCTTTTCAATGATTCCCCAAGCGTTTCCCCCTCCTCAAGAGTTCCGCCGGGAAATTCCCGTATCCCTAAATTTTTAGCATACCACCCTTCTTCATTCTTAATTTTGACCAGCAAAAATTTGTTTTGTTTGCGATCATAGAATAAAATCTTTTGAGAAACCCTTACTTTTTCTCTATTATCCTTTTTTTCTTCGTTTTTTTCAGTCATACATTATACAAAATACATTATACAAAATACTGTCATCGCTCCTCCCAACAATTTCTTCATATAATTTATCAGCGACTTGTTTTTTGCGTACTTCATCCGTTTCGGGCCAATGAGGGCCAGAATTCCCTTTTCGCCCGATTTGGTCTTGTACGGCGTCACCATCATTGAGCAGTTCGAAATTTCCTTGATCGGGTTTTCCTTGCCGATATATATTTTTACTTCATTTTCTTTGAGTTTCCCGACCAATTGATCAACCCGTTCATCAATGAAATCAAGCGTTTCCGCGAGACGGCACAAGTCGTCCATTTCCCGAAATTCCGGCTCGTCGAGAAGTTCGCGCATCCCGAAGTCGTCAAATTCGTCTTTGATCCCGCTGATGGCCAGATTGCCGCTCAAACTCGAGAGCAGTTTTGCCGTCGTGCGGGTGAGCCGGGTATTTTTCGCCTTGAGCTTCAAAAGCTCCGCCTGCATTTTTTTCTGATCAACTTTCGAGAGCTCCTTGTCGGGCATGATCTCTTCGACAAAATAACGATATCCTTCATCCGTCGGGATCCGCCCGGCGCTCGTGTGCGGCTGGAACAAAAACCCCGCGTCTTCCAGCTCGTTCATTTCGGAGCGAATCGTCGCCGAGCTCAAATTAAAACCATACTTTTTGAGCAAGTGTTTTGACCCGACCGGAACAGCCGTATCCGTGAATTCCTTCACGACAGCGGATAGTATTCTTTTTTGGCGATTTGTGAGCATTTTTGTGATTGGCACTCACCTTATCCGAGTGCCAATCAATTATATAATACCTGAAAATAATGTCAAGACTTTCAAAATAACTGCCTGCCCCGCTTATTGAGCATAGCGAAATATTGCGAGGTCAAGACTTTCACCCAACTGGATCGTCCCCGCCTTTCGCCCAAGGATGGCAGCGGATTATTCTTTTAAACCCCAGCCAGCCACCCTTTATAGTTCCATATTTTTCAATCGCTTGATAGGAATATTCGCTGCAGGTCGGATGATACCGGCAAACCCGTTCGGAATATATGTATGACAAAAAACCCGTATCCAGCGACAAATACTTTTGATACCACCTGATCATTTTCAAGATTATTCTTTTCATGGTATAATTGTAGCATGCGACAAATACAAACATCAAAAGTCACTTGGATTGATTTTTCCGAACCGGACGCGGACGAGCTTCTGGACCTCAAGCGAAAATTCAAACTTCATCCTCTTGCGGTTGAAGAATTCACAATGCCTTCGGCGCGGCCAAAAGCGAGCCTATATGGCAATTGCCTGTATCTCACGATTCATGTTCCCCTTTTTGACAAAGAAAACCGCCGCACTTTTCCAAGCGAGCTCGATATCGTGATGACGGACAAATATCTTATCACCGGCCACGACCAGGATATTTTTCAACTCCGCAATTTTTTCCAAAGATTGCAGCGAAGCAAAAAATCACAGGAGCAATATATGAACCAGTCCCCCGGCTATTTGCTCTATTATCTCATCGAAGACCTTCTTGAATCCTGTTTTCCAAAAATCGACCACATCAACGAAAATCTTGACAAAGTTGAAGATGAAATTTTCAAAGGAAACGAAAAAGAGATGGTTCACGAAATTTCATTTGTGAAGCGCGATATTCTCAATTTCCGCCGGACGCTCAAACCCCAAAAATCAGTTTTGGAATCATTGGCGCGCGACAACTATCCTATGATCGGCGCAGACCTTCGTTCATACTATCAAGACCTCATCGGCACGAACATCCGCGTCTGGTCGGCTCTCGAAAACGCCAAAGAAGTTATTGAAGCTCTCGAAGACACCAACGACGCTCTGCTTTCGAACAAGTTGAACCACACGATGAAAGTGTTGACGGTATTTTCGGCAATATTCCTCCCAATGACCGTCATTTCCAATATTCTCGCCATGAGCGCTCCGATTCCCTTCGGGCATGATCAATACGGATTTTGGATCTGGATCGGGATTATGCTCATCGCCTGTTTCATCACAATCGGGATTTTCAGGTGGAAGAAATGGATTTGACCTTTTAGCGAAATACGCTTAACATGCACTTACTTAACAACTCTAAAGGCCACAACGAAGAAGCGTGCGCTTCGTTTGGATAAATTCCAGGCTGAAAAAAGAACAGCAATAGTTGCTTAGTAAAATTTTCCGGGTAAACCCGTAATAGCTTTAAATCAAGAGTATTTATTATCTGAAAAATACTAGATACAAGATACCAGATACTAGATACCAAATTGAGGTGGAACCACGGGAATAGCTTCTCGTCCTTGAGTGAATATTTTTGAATATTTACGAATAGGATGGGAAGTTTTTTTATTTTTAAAAGAAAAATCATGAACAACATACTCGAACTTATCGGCAATACGCCGATCGTGCAGATCAATAAGCTCAATCCCAACAAAAACGTCAACATTTTCGCCAAACTAGAAGGAAACAATCCCGGCGGGAGTATCAAAGATCGAATCGCACTCAAAATGATCAAAGAAGCGGAAAAAACAGGAAAACTCACAAAAAATAAAACAATTATTGAAGCCACATCCGGAAACACGGGAATAGCCATCGCAATGATTGCCGCTGTGAAGGGATACAAAGTCGAAATCGTGATGAGCGAAGGAGTTTCCGTTGAACGAAGAAAAATGATCGGAGCTTTTGGAGCGAAAATTACTCTCACTGACGGAAAACTCGGAACGGACGGTGCCATCCAGAAAACGCGCGAACTCGTCGCGGAATTTCCCCAAAAATATTATCACACGGACCAATTTTCAAACGATAATAATATTTTGGCGCATTATGAAACGACAGCTGCCGAAATCTGGAAACAAATGGACGGGAAAATCGACTATTTCGTCGCCGCTATCGGAACTTCGGGAACCTTGATGGGCGTCTCGAAGTATCTCAAACAAAAAAATCCGGGCGTCAAAATCGTCAGCGCCGAACCGGTAGTCGGCCACTACATTCAGGGCCTCAAAAATATGGAAGAGGCTATCATTCCGGCTATCTATGATCGCGAGCATCTCGATGACATCATTATGATTGAAACCGAAGCAGCGTTCGATATGGCCCGCCAGCTCGCCCGCGGCGAAGGCATTTTCTGCGGTATGTCCTCCGGCGCGGCGATGTACGCCTCTCTCGAAATCGCCAAAAAAAATTCCGCACAAGGCGGACAAGCCAAAAATATCATCACGATATTCCCAGATCGAGGAGAAAAATATTTGAGCACTTCCCTTTTTGACCAGATAAGCTAGTATAAATATATGCCCGGTAGTGAAAATTCGACCGAACTTCCGAAGGAAGCTCAAGCAATCCGGGCAAAATTAATTTTATCAATAAACATACGTCTAGCCTCGATAACCTAGACGATACTAAATTATCGAATTTCTACTACCGGGTATGCTAAAACTCTACAACACCCTTACAAAATCAAAAGAAGAATTTTTACCCTTGCACAAGGGAAAAGCTTCGATGTATATCTGTGGGCCGACGGTATATGATTTCGTCCATATTGGAAATTTGCGTTCGTATATAACACCGGATGTTTTGCGGCGGTATTTGGAGTATTCGGGATATGAAGTCCGACAAATCAAAAACATCACCGATGTCGGACATCTGACGGATGATGATATCGCTCAAGCCGACACGGGCGAAGACAAAGTGGCAAAAGCGGCCAAGCGTGAAAAAAAATCTCCGGAAGACATCGCAAAATTCTATGAAGAAGTTTTTCGCCGCGATGAAAAGGAAATGAATATTTTGCCCGCTCATTTCTTCCCTCGCGCGACGGCTCATATCCCGCAAATGATCAAGATCATCGAGGAGCTGATCAAAAACGGCAATGCCTATGAGAAAAACGGAAATGTCTTTTTTGACGTAACAAGTTTTTCGGATTATGGAAAACTTTCCGGAAATACGCTCGACAATTTGAAAGTCGGCGCCCGCCTCGAAGAACATCCGGATAAACTTCATCCTTGGGATTTCGCCTTGTGGTTGAAAGTGCAACCCGACCACATCCTG
>JBAZUC010000028.1:0-9904 GCA_041661585.1 Parcubacteria group bacterium | reverse complement strand
TAATTTCAATGCGATTGTTTTTTCTGCGGGGGATATCACGCCATGGGGAATGAATTTTTTGAAAGTGATCAGAGAAAATTCAAATTGGAAAAAAGCTTTTGAGGACGATTACGCAGTTATTTTTCTCAAGAAAAATTAGGGGAATGGAATAATAATAAATTTAGCGGAATTGGGCAATTGATGAAAAAATATCTAGCAATTATAAAAATCGAATGGGGGCGCCAGATGACATACAGAGTCAATCAGTTTACCTACCGGATCGGCAATATTTTTGAAATTTTGGTTCAAATTATTATTTGGACGGCTATTTTTCAAAAAGCGGCGATTATAAAAGGGTACACTTTCCAAGAGATGATGACCTATATAATCATGGGATGGCTGATTTCTTTTTTGATGTCAAATTTCGGTTTCGAAACCCTCATCTCTGATCATATTCAAAAAGGAGAGCTTTCCAATTTTTTGTCGAAACCGATTAACTATATTAACTATCTAATTGTACTCTCGATCGGGCGAGCTAGCTTCACCCTTTCCGTAGCTTTTTTGGTGAACATATTGCTTATCCTGCTGTTTCGCGATAGTTTTATTTTTTCCAAGAATATTTTTGTATGGCTTATTCTTCTAGCCATGATCATGGTGGGATATTTTATTAAACTTTTTTTCTCGATTCTGATCGGATTTATATCTTTCTGGACAACCGATAATTCGGGAATATTTTATTCCCTAAATACGCTTTCAAAATTTCTGTCGGGCGCTTATTTCCCGATCAATATTCTTCCCATCGTATTTTTGAATTTCAGCCTAGCTTTGCCGTTTATATATACTTTTTATTTTCCTGTTCAACTATACCTTGGTAAAATTTCAATAACGGATGGCTTGCGTGGGCTAGGCATAGAAATTGCGTGGGCGGCAGTATTGTACCTGGCTACAAGAGTAGTTTGGAAAATGGGACTTAAAAAATATGAAAGTGTTGGTATATGATCAAAAAATATTGGATGATTATCAACAACGAAATCCAAAGGCAATTCACATATCGTTTGAATATTGCCGCCTATGCCTTTGGAAACATTGCAGAGCTCGTGGCTCTCACCGTCATTTGGACGATCGTGTACAGGAATATCGATGCGATTCAAGGCTACAGCGCAAATGAAATGATCACGTATGTGGTTTTCGCCTGGTTCTTTTCTTTTTTGACGACAACGTACTCCTTTGAGCAGAACGTGGCTCGAGATATTCATCAAGGAAATCTTTCCAGCCTGCTGGTAAAACCGCAAAGCTATATTCGCTATATAATGGCCGTTGCGATCGGTCGGATATTGATTGCACTTGGAATAGTGATTGTTCAAGGAATTTTAGTATCTTTATTTTTTAGAGATCAGCTGATTTTTTCACATAGTCCCTCAACTTTTTTTCTTCTTTTTTGCATGCTTATTGCCGCCTATATTATTAATCTCTTTCTGTCGATCATTATAGGATTTATTGCTTTTTGGACCAACGAAATACACGGCATTTATTATTCACTCAAAGTCTTTTCAAAGTTTATGTCAGGAACATTTTTTCCGATCATTTTACTGCCGGTCTTTTTCGCGAAAGCCACTTTTTTCTTTCCTTTTGCTTATACAATATATATCCCAGTTCAGCTCTATCTCGGAAAGATAAGTTTCGCCGAGGGTTTGCGAGGATTTGCCGTTGAATTGCTTTGGATTTTTATTTTGTATGTTATCATTAAGATACTTTGGAAATTCGGACTCCGGAAATATGAATCAGTGGGAATTTAAATATTTTTAAATACTATGCCCATCATTAAAGTCAGCAATTTAAGCAAAACGTACGAATATTATAAAAAGCAGCCTGGTCTTTGGTCGTCCGTGAAAGGATTGTTTCATCGTGAAAAATTATATAAAAAGGCCGTAAAAGAAATCAATTTTGAAATTGACGAAGGCGAACTAGTTGGTTTTTTGGGGCCCAATGGCGCAGGAAAAACGACAACGCTCAAAATGCTTTCGGGGATCCTTTATCCAACAAGCGGGGAGGCAAAAGTGCTGGGGCATACTCCTTGGAAACGCGAACCGCAATATCAAAAACAATTTGCGCTCGTGATGGGACAGAAAAATCAGCTTTGGTGGGATCTTCCGGCAATGGAGAGTTTCATTCTGAACAAAGAAATATACGAAGTCTCCGACAAGGACTTCAAAGAAAATTTGGATGAATTGGTTGATCTTTTGGGTATCAAAGATATTCTTGACGTTCAGGTGCGCAAATTATCGCTGGGTCAACGAATGAAATGCGAACTCGTAGCAGCGCTTCTTCACAAGCCGAAAGTTCTGTTTCTTGATGAACCGACGATCGGTCTTGATGTTGTGGCACAAAAAAATATACGGGATTTTCTCAAGCGGTATAATCAGAAAAACAAAACAACTATCATTCTCACGTCGCATTATATGGAAGATGTGAAGGAGCTTTGCAAAAGAGTAATCATTATGGAAGAAGGAAAAATCGGGTACGACGGTGATCTTGCGAGTCTCATCGAAAAATATGCGCCGTATAAAGTTCTTAAAATTACTTTTGAAGGTGAGGGGGTGAAAAAGGTCGATATTGAAAAATATGGAGAAGTGCATAAATTTTCATCGCATAGCATCACGCTGCGAGTCCCGCGCGAAAAAGCCAAAAATATCGCGCGCGATATTTTGTCTTCGGATCTTCCGGTCGATGATATTTTGATCGACGAAGTGGACATAAGCGATGTGGTAAGGAAAATATTTAATAATAATAAATCTTAGCGACGCGCTTATGCCGGAACTTCCCGAAGTTCAAACAATCATTGACGACTTAAATCGGAAAATAAAGGGTGATACGATCACCGGTTTTTGGAGTGATTGGAAGAAAACAGTGAGAATGCCGATCGAGAAATTCGAGAAAGAAATAAAAGGCAAAAAAATATTGAGTGCCAGCCGGATCGGAAAGAATATTTTTCTGAATCTTTCAGGCGGTAAAACCGTATATATTCATTTGAAGATGACGGGACATTTGCTCGTGAAGCCTAAAGCCGAAAGTCCGAAGCCTAAAGTCGGGGAGGATTATTTTTCAGAAAAAGTAAATCAATATATTCGTCATATCTTTTATTTGAAGTCCGGGCGGACGCTGGAATTTTCCGATTTGCGCAAATTCGGGAAAATAATTTTGGAGGATACGGACAAGGTTGGAAAAATAAGCGAAATAAAATCTCTGGGAGTTGACGCGATGAGCAAGGAGTTTTCTTTTGAAGCATTTGACGAAATTTTGGATAAGAAGAAAACAGCCGTCAAACTTCTGTTGATGGACCAAAGCAAGCTTGCCGGTATTGGGAATATTTATGCGAGTGAAATGCTGTTTGAAGCTGGCATTTTGCCGACGCGCCCGGCTGACAAAGTCTCGCGCGAGGAAAGAAAAAAACTGTACTGCGCGATCAAAAAAGTGCTTGAAAAAGCCATAAAATTGCGCGGAACATCCGACAGCGACTATCGCGATACGGCGGGAGCGCCGGGGAACTTTCAAAAAGTGCTGAAAGTATATCGTCGGGCTGGCGAAAAATGTCCCAAATGTGGTACAATAATTCAAAGGATAAAACTTGGACAGAGAGGAACTTTTTTCTGCCCGGTTTGCCAAAAATAATAATTTATAAAAAACTATGTTGGACAGAATCAAGGAGATGTCAAAAAGAAATAAAATCATCGCCATAGTCGTGGTGGTGATATTAATAGTCGGAATTGGATATTGGCGCGGATGGTTTGGCGGAGGAAGCAAAGTGAGCCCGCTCAATCTCAACGCACCAAGAGGAGAAAGCGGCGCGCCGGTGAATACGGGAGAGGTGAGTCCGCTTTCGGGTCTTTCTTGCGCGAATTGGAACCGCCGCCCAATCGCGGTGATGGAAGCGTCGGATCTCAGCGTGCGTCCGGACAGCGGATTTTCCGACGCGGACCTTGTTCTTGAAATGCCGGCAATCACGGCCAGTATCACGCGCATGATGGGAGTGTATATTTGCAACGATCCCACTGAAGTCGGATCGATTCGCTCCACGCGGCACGACTATATCGCGCTTGCCGCCGGATGGGACGCGGTCCTTGTGCACTGGGGCGGTTCGCATTTCGCGGGGGATATTCTCAACAAAAAAGTGACTGACAATCTTGACTTGAACGGCAGTTTTGGAAAAAAAGCGTCGGAATGCGGATTTCGAAAAGAAGGTATTCCCGCGCCTGACAACGGATTTGCCAAGTTCTCAACGCTTCTTGAGTGCATCAAAAAAGCGGGATATGAAATGACCAACAAGTTTGCCGGATATCCGCACCAGGCCGAAGCCGCCGCGGATCAGCGGGGGAAGGGTGGACAGCTTCGAGTTGCATTTGCGAAACCCTATGACGCGAGCTATGAATATGATCCGGCGACAAACACGTATCTTCGAACTTGGGGCGGCGTGGCGGATGTCGACGCGAACAACGGAAAAAGAAACGCGCCGAAAAATGTGGTGGTCGTGATCGCATCATCGGAACAGATCGAAGGCCAATACAACAATGTCCAGATCGGTGATCCGCAGTTTGACACGGTGACGGAAGGAGAAGCGCACTACTATCTCAATGGGCAGGAATACGCGGGAAGATGGAAGAAAGACAAATCGAGCTGGTCAAGCAAGCTCTTCCTCTACGATGACAAGGGGCAGGAAATGAAATTTGTGCCGGGACAGATATGGGTGGAAGTTCTTGAACCAGGCCAGGCGCTCAAATGGACGCCCACGATTTAGTGACTGGTATTTTGTATTTTTTAGCCGCTCGTTGGCTTATCAATGATTATATTCTTGTATGGCGAGGATAGTTTTCGATCGAATGAAAAGCTCGCCGAGATAAAAAACAAATTTTTGGAAAAAAACAAAAAGGGGGCGTCCCTTTTTGTTTTTGATTTTGCCGAAAAAGATTGGAAGATCGGGGATCTTGTCGCGGATATTTCTTCAGGAGGCCTTTTCACTTCCAAAAAAATGGCGATCGTTAAAAATATCCTTTCCGGGAAAAAGGAATTTGCAGACGATGCTTTTGAAAAGTTTTTGAAAGCTGAAGCAAAAAAGGAAAAATCAGATCTGATCTTGATATTTTGGGAGAGCGGGAAAGTTAAAAAGAGCAGCAAACTATACAAGCTGCTCCAGAGAATTGCCAAATGCCAGGAGTTTGAACTTTTGGAAGGAACGAAATTGAGAAATTGGGTGATTGGGGAATTTAAAAAAAGCGACATTGCAATTAATTCAGCGGCGGTTGAGAAACTGGTCGTTTTTGTCGGAAATGATTTGAATCTGCTTTCGAGGGAAATTCAAAAATTGGCTACTTACAAAAATAAGGGCGAGATTTCAGGCGAAGATGTCGACTTGCTGGTGAAAGCAAAAATTGACACGGATATATTCAAAACAGTGGACGCGCTCGCGCGAGGCGACAAAAAAACGGCTCTCAAAATGCTGCATGACCATCTCGAAGACGGTGAGGATCCGTTTTATCTGCTTTCAATGTACTTTTTTCAGTTTCGCAATCTTGTGAAAGTGAAACCATTGACGGAAAAAAATATGCCGCCCGCGGATATTACTTCGCGTCTCAAAATGCATCCCTTCGTCGCGCGAAAAAGTGTCGAGCAAGCCCGGAATTTTTCGTGGGAGAAATTAAAGTCTTTGTATAAGAATATTTGCGAAATAGATTTCGAGTCAAAAACCGGAAAAACGGATATCGGAATGGCTCTGGACAAGTTCATAGCCGGAGTCTAGACATCAAAAAAACCGCCCAGTGTCTTGCGAAAGACTAGGCGGTTCTTTTTATGAAGAAGATATTGATATTATTTTAAAGCTTTTTTGATCATCTTTGAGAGTCGGGATTTTTTGCGGGCGGCGGCGCCTTTTGTGATCACGCCGGATTTGGCCGCTTTGTCGATTGCTTTTTGCATCGCCGGAAACGCTTTTTTCGCGTCGTCAGCTTTCTCGGACACAGCAAGCTCGCGGACTTTTCTCACCGCTTCGCGGAAAGATTTTTTGATCTTCGAATTTTGAGCAGCGCGTTTTTTGGAGGCGCTCAAGTATTTTTTGGCAGACTTTTTGATTGGCATAAAATTTGGTTAAATCATTATCATTGACTATATATTTCTAACACGCCAGGCTATTTTTGTAAATAGTTGCGAGGTATTGTAAAAAATACCAAATATCCCGCTGCAGCGGGACCCCGCCAAGGCGGTGGCCAGATACCCGCCTGTATCGCTGTGCGAGCAATCTCGCTTGCGAAGCAGTGCGGGCAGGCTATATACTATAAATATGATTGCAAAAATCAAGGGGAAAATCGCATTTATGCGGGACCATTATGCCGTGGTGGATGTTGCCGGTGTTGGATACAAGATATTCATCACTGATTTTGCCATGGGAAAAATAGCAGGAAAAGAGGAGATTGAACTCTTCACGCATACGTATGTCCGCGAAGATTCGCTGTCTTTATATGGGTTTTTGACGATTGATGAGCTTGGAATGTTCGAGCTCCTCATCTCAATTTCGGGCATCGGGCCGAAAGCGGCAATTGGAATTTTGACTATTGCGGAACCCAAAACGATTCGTACGGCGATCATCACTGGAGATTCTTCAATTCTCACTCGTGTTTCAGGCGTGGGCAAAAAAACCGCCGAGAGAGTTATTCTCGAACTCTCCAACAAGATCGCGGAATTGCCCGGTGAAGACCAGGGAGCGGCCCGGGCTGATTCGGAGGCGATTGAAGCGCTCGCGTCGCTTGGTTATTCTGTCTCTCAAGCACGCGATGCCTTGAAAGCCGTACCGGAAAGCGTGAAGGATGTTTCGGAAAGAGTGCGAGCAGCACTCAAGAGTTTGGGAAAATAGTATCTGGTATTTTGTATTTAGCATTTGGTATATGGAAAAAAAGATTTTAGATTTTATTCAACAAAATTCGCCAGATGGCGGCTTTTTGCAATCGGGACACTGGCGGAGTTTTCAAGAAGTTTGGGGAAGAAAGGCACATAGTATTTCAGCTAGCGGAAATAACGGAGAGCCGCTTGTCTTTGCAAATATTATCGAACATGTATTGCCGATAGTGGGAAAATACTTCTATATTCCACGCGGACCGGTTGCATGTAACACGAAACATGTAACATGTAACAATAAAATTCAAAAATTTCTGAACGAATTAGTCTATCTAGCCGGAAAGAATAATGCTGGGTGGATAAGGATTGAGCCGAATAGTGAGGAAGAGTTGAAATTAATTCACGAAAATTTTCCCAAAAATATAAAAATCAAAAAATCGTCTGTTGATATGCAGTCGAGAGAGATTTTGATGATGGATATTTCCAGAAGTGACGAAGATATTCTTGCGCAAATGAAACAAAAGACGCGTTACAACATAAAATTGGCAGAGAAAAAGGGCGTAAAAATAAACAATTCGCGAGAAGAAGCATATATCAAAGAATTTTTGCGGCTTGTTGAGATTACTGCGAAGCGAGACAAGATTACTTCCCATCCGGATGATTATTACAAAAAAATGTTTGAGATTATCCCGGATGATGTTTTGAAATTATATGTCGCGGAGTATGATGGAAAAATAATCGCAGCCAATCTGGCTTTGTTTTTTGGGCGTACCGCGACGTATATGCACGGCGCGTCGGACAATGATCACAGAAACACAATGGCGCCGTATCTTTTGCAGTGGCAGCAAATAGTTGATGCAAGAAAAGCAGGTTGCGAGAGATATGATTTCGGCGGGATCAAAACATGTGACACAAAACATGTAACATGTAACAAAAATAGCTGGAGTGGTATTACAAAATTCAAGCAGGGCTTTGCGCCGGGTGTTGAGTCCGTCCAATTTCCGGGAAGTTATGATATAATTCTGAAACCGGCAAGATACAATTTGTATCGCGCCTTGCAAAAGATAAAAAGAATATTTTAGAAATGAAAAAACTTATCCCACAAGCCATCAAAAACATATATCATTTGTTCCGAGCGATCTTGGCGAATGTTTGGTATGGATTTCCGTCGAGAAAGCTCAAGGTGATCGGGGTGACGGGGACGAATGGAAAAACGACGACAGTGCAGATGATCGCGAAGATTTTGGAGAAAGCGGGATACAAGATCGCCGTAGCCTCGACGATCAATTTCAAAATTATCAAAAAAGAATGGGTAAACAAAAGCAAATTCACCACGCTTTCCAGCTGGTCTCTCCAAAAATTTTTGAAGCAGGCGGTACGCGCCGGCTGCGAATATGCCGTCATCGAAGTATCCTCGCATTCGCTCGATCAGAACCGCGCCCGGGGAGTTGATTTTGATGTGGCGGTGATCACGAACGTCACGCGTGAGCATCTTGATTATCACGAAACGATGGAAGAGTACGCAAAGGCGAAAGAAAAATTGTTTCATTCGGTTTCGAAAAAAGTGGAGGGAGCTTTCGTTGTGAATTTGAATATGGAATTCGCGGACGTATTTCTTCAATATGGCGCTAAAAATAAATTCGGCTATTTTCTTGAATCGCAAAGCCCGAATGGCGCGGTTGATCAAGGATTGAAGATGGAAGTCGCGCGAGGCATAAGTCATTCAATTGATGGTTCTCAGTTTTTGATCAATGGAGAGAAATTTCGAATGAATTTGCCAGGAGAATTCAATATTGAAAATGCTCTCGCAGCGACGTGCGTGGGTTTGTCCCAAAATATTCCTATCGAAAAAATTTCTGCGGCGCTCTCAAATATTGAAGGCGTGCCGGGGAGGATGGAAAAGATTGAGAATAGCAGGGATTTGAATATAATTGTCGATTATGCGGTGACGCCTGATTCGCTTGAAAAACTATATAGCTATTTGAATGGGATAAAAAAAGACGGCTCAAAAATAATTGCCGTTTTTGGCTCCTGCGGGCAGCGGGATCGGGGCAAGCGGCCGATCATGGGCGAGATTGTGGCGCAGCATGCGGATTTTTGCATTGTGACGAACGAAGACCCGTATCACGAAGATCCGCAGCAGATCATTGCCGAAGTTTTTGCGGGCGTGGAAGTGCGCAAAAAAGAAAACGAAAACGCTTGGCGAATTTTGGATCGCCGAGAGGCTATCAAAAAAGCCTTGCAGATTGCAAAGCCGGGGGATATCGTGGTTGTGACCGGAAAAGGGGCGGAAGAGGCGATGGCGGTCGGAGACAAAAGAATTCCGTGGAACGACCCGAAAGTTATCCGAGAAATTTTGCGAGAGCCAAGGTAAATACGAAACCGAGAATTCCTCCAATAATCACTTCATTCACTCGATGGCCGATTCTCTCCTTGAGGCGTGGGAATTTATTTTTGTCAATCGACAGTTCTTGGATAAGCCGGTTCAGATAGCGACCTTGGTCACCAAGATATACACGCAGACGCAGGGCGTCGTCGATAATGATGATCGAAAATATTGCCGCGAGGGCAAATACGCCGGATGTTGTCCCTTCATAATATCCAATTGAAGTCAGAATAGAAACAACAAAACCAGTGTGGAAACTTGGCATATGACCGTGAGAAAAGAAATATTCCCATTTGATTCCGTGCTTGGCGGAAAAAATGATAAATTTTATCGTTAAAAGAATCCCACCAACAAAAATCGGGATCAATACCATTCTATGTTGCAGTAAAAAATCAGGCATATATCTATTATACACAATTTTTCAGATAATACGCAATGCTTATTTTTGGGCAGTGCTTGGGAGCAGAAACGCTTCTGGACAATATCCGATATTTGCTATAGACATCAATTTGTCGGTTAGTGTATAATACAAGACATGCATCCCGTTAGACATTTTGTCTTTCAATTTTTTCTGAAATGCCAAGCGGGAAGCATTATAATTTAGAATGTCTAACGGGATGCAAGAGGATTTCCAAAAAAATTTCATATTGCTTTCGAAAG
>JBAZUC010000027.1:0-10198 GCA_041661585.1 Parcubacteria group bacterium | reverse complement strand
TTTCACTTTGAACTTGGCAGGCTTTCCGGACAAGCTTTTTTGATGATATTCTTTCGGGAAAGCGAGTTCAAACTCTTTTTCATCTTTTTCTTTCATACCAACGAGCCGGTCTTCAAATCCAGGAATGAAATAGTTTTCTCCGATGTTGAGTGGGTGGCCCTTGGCGGATCCGCCTTCGATCAGCTTCCCGTCAACGAAAACTTCAAAATCGATCTCAACCCGATCCCCTTTTTTTGCTTCACGTGCGACGGTGATGAGCTTTGCCCGGCTTTTTTGGAGGCTTTTTAGTTCCTTCTGGGCTTGCTCATCAGTCACTTTTTCGGGCTCTGATTTTTTGACGGACTTCGCGTCTTTCCGGTAATTGGAAAGTTTTATTTCCGGCATCACCGCCGCGACGGCTTTGTATTCGAGGTCGTTTCCCTTCGCGATCTTGGTGATCGTGATCTTTGGCTCGCCGATCACTTCGATATTGTTTTTGACGATCGCATCGACATAGGTTTTTTTGATGGCATGCTCCGCGCCGTGCGCCAAAATTTTTTCCGCGCCGACTTTCTGCTCGACAATATTCCGCGGCGCTTTTCCGGGACGGAATCCGTCGATCTTAAGATCTTTGGAAAATTCTTCCGCCGCAGCATCGATGAATTTTTCAAACTCCGCTGCCGGAACCGAAATTTCAATTTCCACAAGGGACTTGGGTAATTTCTTGATTTCCATACAGATTGTTATTTCTTAAATTTTTCTTTATATAGCTCGACACTTCTTTTTATAGCTTCGATCGCCTTGTCTTTCCCTTCCACACCTTCAATTGTCACAATCTTGTTATCGATTGATTTGTAGGTTTCAAAAAAATGTTGGAATTCCTTGATTGTATGAGGATTTATGTCGGCAAGGTCTTTCACATTTTCCCAACGCGGGTCTTCCACGGGAACCGCGATAATTTTGTCATCAGAATCTCCGCTGTCGGTCATATGCATCACAGCAACCGGACGCACAACCAGCAAAATTCCGGGATGGATAGGATAGGTGGCAAGTACCACAACATCCAAAGCATCGCTATCCTCCCAATATGTTTGCGGAGCAAAACCGTAGTCAAAAGGATAGTCTTGAGAAGTCTTCATCGCACGATCAAGCTTGATGAGGCCCGTTTCTTTATCAATCTCATATTTGTTCTTATTTCCCTTGGGATTTTCAATGATAACATTAAACTCTTCGGGTGCTTTTTTTCCAAGGGAGATGTCATGCCATAGGTTCATAGTTTTGATATTTAGTAGTTAGTGTATTGTATTTAGCCACCGCTTTGGCGGGATATTTTTTATTCCTATTTCTCTTCGGCTTCTTTTGCTTCAGCTGTTTCTTTTTTTACATTCTTTTTCTTCGCGCTTTTTTTCTTTTCTTCTTTTACTTTCTTTTCAGCTTTTACTTCAACAATCGGCTCATCCTTTTTCTCTTCGATGGGTGTTTCAATTTCTGCTCCTTCCTCTTTTTCATCTCCCGACACGACATCAATTCTCCAGCCGGTCAATTTCGCGGCCAAGCGCACATTCTGTCCCTGCTTTCCAATTGCTAGAGAAAGTTGATCGGCGGGAACTGCCACGCGGGCTTCCTGGCGGGACTCTTCAAGTTCCACGTGCAAAACTTTTGCCGGCGAAAGAGCGTTTGAGATGAATTTTGCCAGATCGTCGTTCCATTCGATGATGTCGATTTTTTCTCCGCCCAGTTCGTCGATCACCGCCTGCACACGAGTTCCCTTTTGGCCGACACAAGAACCGATCGGATCGATCCCATCTTCATTTGAAGAGACGGCGATCTTTGTTCGGGATCCGGCTTCGCGGGCCATTGCCTTGATCTCAACCGTTCCTGCAAAAATCTCCGGAACTTCAATTTCAAAAAGTTTTTGGACAAGCGCCGGGTGGGCTCGCGAAAGAATGATTCCGGGACCCTTGGGATCGGATTCGACTTTCATCAGATATACTTTGAGGCGCTGTCCGAGCCGGTATCTCTCTCCATCAACTTGCTCCGACGGGAACAAAATTCCGGTTGATTTTCCGAGGTCGAGGAAAATATTGCGGCCTTCAATCCGCTGAATGACGCCGCTCAAAATTTCGCCTTCTTTTTGCTTATACTCATCGTACATCGAATCCCTTTCCGCTTCGCGGATCTTTTGAACGATCACTTGCTTGGCGGTTTGAGCCGCTACTCGGCCGTAGTCGCTTTTTGATTCCATTTTTTCTTCAATGATGTCTCCCACCTTTGTCTTTGGATTATTTTTTTTCGCTTCTTCTAAAATCAAATCTCTTTCAGGATTATATCGCGGAATTTTTTCCTCTTCTTCCACTGAAACCTCGGTAAAGGCGGGTTCCGGTTTTGTTTTCTCTTTGGTTTCTGCATCCGTCTCTTCTTCTGGCTCGAAAACACGGGTCGTTTCATCAACAACCTCTTTCACGAGGAAAAAATCGGCTCCACCCGTGATCTCATCGAACTGGGCGCGGATATGTTGGCCTCTCCGGCCGTAATCTTTTTTGTACGCGGCTGCGAGTGCCGACTCGATCGCCTCGATCACTTTTTTCTTGTCGATTCCCTTTTCCTCGGCGATCTGGGCGATGGCACTTCCAAATTGTCCGAGTCGCCCGGTTTGAGATTCGTCAGATGTTTCGGTCTTTTTCAGCTTTTTTTGCTTTGCCATAAAATTAATTCAAAATTTAAAACTTAATAAAATGCCCGTTCGCACGGACATCTCGGAATCACTTCAGGTAACTATAATTTATCAGACAATTATTTTTTTGTCAAATAAAAATCCCCCGCATATATTGCGAGGGATTTTTTGAGCGAAGACTCTATGGAGCTGGATTTTGATCCGGTCCTGAAGTTGGTTGGCTGTTGTTGATCGGCGTATTCGGCGGGACGGGTTGCTGCTCGCGCTGGACAGAATTTCCATTTGAGGATTGACCGTTGGGATTTTGTCCGGCGGGGACTTGTTCCAATCCATCTAGGGCTTTCTTTCCTGCCTGCAGATTGGAGACTATTTTCTTCACATCCGCGTTATCTGGATTGAGCTCGGAAACTTTCTGAAATTGTTCCAAAGCCTTCGGTTTGTTGTTCAGCTTGTCATAAGTGAGGCCGAGGAAATACATCGCGTTGGAATAATTCTCGGCAAGTTTCACGGTACTCTCAAGAGCTGCGCGAGCTTGTTCATATTTTCCGGTTTGGAAATAGAGCACTCCGAGTTGGAAAGATATTCCAGTATCGCGAGGGTTCATTTTTTGGCTTTCTTCGAGTTTTGCAATAGCCTGATCAATTTCACCCTGACGCTGGAGGACGACCGCAATCATGAATTGAGCTGGGATATAATTATTTTTGAGCTCAACCGCTTTTTCGAAGCTTTGCTTGGCAAGCGCCAGGTCTTCTTTTGCTTTGTCAGGCAGAGAAGCAGTTTGTTTTC
Source organism: Parcubacteria group bacterium (assembly GCA_041661585.1). Lineage (GTDB taxonomy): Bacteria > Patescibacteriota > Minisyncoccia > Moranbacterales > UBA11712 > JAPLXD01. Next base: position 6,759 of record JBAZUC010000027.1, on the reverse strand, counting down.
CTGCCGCTTGGCTGGCTTTCGTGATCTCCAGATCAGTCATTGAGAGATAAATTTGTCCGATCTGGTAGTGAATTGACGGATCTTGAGGGCTATTCTTGAGCGCTTTTTTGTAAGCGTCGAGAGCTGCTTCTGCGGCACCGTCTTTGGAGCCAATAACATTTTGGTTGATTTGAGCGAGCTGAACAAGGTTGTCTGGATTGCGCGGATTGAGGTTTATGGCGGCATTGGCCTGTTCTTCAGCGGCGAAATACAAATTACTGACATTCGCCCGGTCGTCATCAGAAAGATTTTGGAGGCCCTTTTCGGAAACCTTCTGATTGAGGAAAGCAAAGAGGGCTACGGACAAATTGCGGTGGAAAAGATCCCGGCTCGGGTCAAGAGTTGCGACGCGATTCAACTGGCCGATCAGTCCTTCAATATTTTCGCCTTTGGCGTCGCTTTGGAGAGCCTTGTTATAGACGGCCGCCGCGGCGTACTTTTGTCCTTCAAGGAAAATGAGGGAAATAAATCCAACTATGATTATCACAAAGACAAAAGAAAGGATGAGAGAGACTCGAGGAGAAGAAGTTTCGCTGATGATGTCATCTTTTTTCTGGAAAACGATGGCGGCGAGGGTCGCGAACGTGGCAGTGAGGATCCACCAAGAAAAATCAAGCGTAACATTGGAAGCATAGAAAAACATTGCCAATGTAAGATAGATCCAGGCGGCGGTAATGCCGAGAAGCGTATAAATACCCTCCTCTTTTTTGCCAAAAATTTTGACGAGCATTGAGAAAATATATACCGCCATTGATCCGATCAAAAAGAGAAAAGCGGCGATGCCGAGAATGCCGGTGGATGTTGCAAGAGTGAAAAATCGGCTCGAAGCTTCGTTGAACTTCACTGACCAAAAATCAGTGGAATTTATCTCAGTTGGTTTTCCTTGAAGATAGCCAAGATCGTAGTTTGATAGACCGAAACCAAGGAGCGCCTTGTCTTTTAGGACAACTTTAGTCACATCATAGGAGGCACCTTGAGACAAACCGACTTCGACAGGAAGCTGTGCTGATACAATGGATCCGGATTTTCCAATCAGCGTGCTGATCAAGATGAGAGCCAAAATAACCATTGGAAGGATAAGTGTTTTGTTCTTTTCTTCGTTCCCGCTTACGATAATGGAGAGTCCCAGGAAGATCGCCATTCCCACAAGGAAGATGATCAAAGAAGTCCGGAAGTTGATCACGATCAGCGTGAAAACAAAGATCATTGCAATCACAACCAGAGCGATTTTCAGCCAAGTCGGCTTTTTCTCCAAAATAGCGGCGGTAGTCAGGATCAAAATTGCCCCAATAAAGAAGGAAAAGGCGTAAATAGACCCGACAGTGTTGAATGAACTTTGGGCTATGAGCGGATTTTTGAAAATGAATTTCCCGAAGATCTGGAAAATTGTGAAAAGGGAAGCCAAAAGGGACGACCCAATCAAGGCGAGAATCAATCCGGAGATTTTTTTACGAGAATTGAAATTGTTGTTAACCACCAAAAAGACGGCAACAAGCGCGATAAAGGTGGTCAGAGATAAGCTTTCCGTTCCGAACGCTCCCCACATACTTTGGTCACGATAAACGGAAAAGACCGTGCTCAAGGATAATATGATGAGAAGAAGCAATATAGGGACAAGGAGAAAATTTTTCTTGATTCTGATCTTTCCTTCCCAGGCCAATTTTCCGATCCAGGCGAGAAAAGCGATCCCGCCGAGAAATACGAGCAATACTTGTTTGTTGAGCTCCAAAACACTGGGGACATTCGGGAGAAAGAACAGAGGGATAAGGAAGGAGAGCAGATAAACTGCGCCCGTGATGATCCAGTCCATAATCTTCGGTGCGACTGTGCTTTTTGGTTTGTTTTCTGTTGACTGAAAGTCGGAATCTCCTGTCGACTTTTCAAATACCTTTTTCGCGGGCGTTTCTCTTAGTGGCCCCGCCGGAGCTGAAAGATCCCCCCTTCGCATGTCAATTTTCATTTTTCTGTTTCTTGCCTCATCGCCAAGTGTTTTTTGGTTTTACAAGTTGGCGATTGGGCATATTCAAGTTTATTACTTTTTGATTATAACAGACCCAAAAAATATGTCGAGCATCTTTTTGAATCCATGGCAAGAGCCAAGATGAAAATAATCGGCAAGACAAAAATGATCGTACCTAGTTTGATGTCCCAGAAGTAGTGATCGAGAAAAGGGATGAAAAGAAAAGATAATACAATACAATAAATAGATAACCTTGTCAATAATAACGAGCGTAATAAACCCGTATTACGATTTTTGCTGCTCCCCCATTCTAAAATTGAGAAAATCCAGAGAAGAAAAAATATCAAACCGATAGTCCCTAATTCGCTAAAAGCAAGAAGATAAATATTGTGAACCGGCTGATATTGCCAATTTTCTAAATTTGGATGAATTTGATATTCGCTCGCTACAAACTGTCCGATGCCAACACCTGTGAAAGGATGTTTTAAAATAGTTTCATATGAAACATTTTGAAACAAAGTTCGCTCTTGAAGTGATTGGTTTGAGAAAAAGGAAGTATTGGCTAACAATAAAATTGTTATAAGTAACAATGCGATAATCAATGAGATAAAAAACTTGAAGTTGCTTTTCAATATTCTGCTTGAGGATTGCAGATACGAATCCCAGGCAAGAAAGATTGAAAATCCAATAAAGAATCCCAGAAAGGCTGATCTGGAAAAAGTCAAAAGGAATCCCGATCCGATTGTTAACAATATTATGAACAAGGCCCATCTTGGAATAAACCCCAAGAATGTTTCATGTGGAACATTTTCACATGCCATCCTAGTTTCTGCCTTTTCGGTAGGCAAGGGATCCCTGTTTGTTTGAAGGGAGGAAGACAGGGATGAAGTTGGTAGGAACTTTTGTTGGAAAAACTCGCTTATAATTATAAACAAAGGAATCAGCAAGAATCCTGCCAAGATATTCGGGTGCGGGAGCGTGCCGTAGGCCCGGATGTGCTTTTCGCCGCCGATGATGATTTTGGCAGCTCCATCGATATTCGGTCCGATAATACTCTCTCCCAAAAGGTGAAGTTTCAAAGATCCGTTGTGGACAAACTGTGCAATTCCAAGCAAGGATTGAAATAGGCCATTCAAAATGATCGCCGAAAAGGCCAATTTGACCCATTTTTGCTGATTCAGCGATTTTACGGCTATATAGGCGAAGAGTGCGATTTCAACGAATGTAAGGAGTCTATAAACGGCTATGGGACGATATTGGGACCAAAAAATGGATAATCCTACCCAACCGAGGAAAATAAGCAGATAAAATGTTTCACGTGAAACATTATCGTTGTAATAATTCCGTATTACGCTTGACTTATTTCGTATTACGTTTTCTAATAATGCACCTGTGGTTTTCGCTTGTCTGAATTGACTAATTATTAATTTTATATTATAAATAATTATTGTTCCAATCATTAGCGCATCAGCCCAGCTGAAACTCATTGTCATATATTCATTGAATCCCCCGTTCAAAAATGAATAAGGCGTCAAAAAGACCTTGCGGATATTGAGGGTGAATGTCAGAAAAAAAGTGACGATCAAGACTTTTTCCGCATTTCGCCAAAGCCATGACAGATTTTCTTTCTTGTTTTTCATGAAACTATTTTAGCATAGAAAAAACAAACAAACGATTGACGCGAAGGTGTTTTCTCTTTATCATAAAAAAGCGAATGAGCCGTTGGCGCAGTTCCCGCCAAAGGCGGATAAAGTCCGCGCGCCTATACACAGTATTAATAATTTGGGGATATAGCTCAGCTGGTAGAGCGTTTGCATGGCATGCAAAAGGCCCGGGGTTCGAATCCCCGTATCTCCACACACTATACTTGCCCTTGTAGCTCAACGGATTAGAGCGGTCCCGTCCTAAGGGAAAGGTTGCAGGTTCGATTCCTGCCAAGGGCACAAATTAATATTTCTTGCCAAAAATAAATAAGATAGCCCTAATTGATACAAGGGAAGTTTTTGATTTTTTACCCGTTTTGATTTAAGTTAAGAGTATGATCAGCAAGATTCCAAAACCCATAATTGAAATTATCCAGAAACTCGAAGCCGCTGGTTTTGAGGCTTTTGCTGTGGGCGGGTGCGTGCGGGATCTTTTGATGGATGTCGAGCCAAAAGATTGGGATGTGACGACCAGCGCGAAACCGGAGGAAGTGATGAAAATATTCCCGGATAGTTTTTGCGAAAATGCATTTGGGACGGTGGGAGTGAAAACCGAAAGTGGTGTCGTTGAGGTGACGACATATAGAATAGAAAGCAAATATTCCGACAAGCGGCGGCCGGACAAGGTGAAGTTTGCGAAGACTCTCGAGGAAGATTTGTCGAGGCGGGATTTCACGGTCAATGCGCTGGCCCTCAAAATAAAAAATTCTGATTTTGAAATTATAGATTTGTATGACGGACAAAAAGACTTGAAGAAAAAAACAATCCGAGCAGTGGGGGATGCGAATGAGCGGTTTGATGAAGATGCGCTGCGGGTGATGCGGGCGGTGCGATTTGCAGTGACGCTTGGCGGTGATATAAATATCAAAAGAACCACGGGGCCGAGAAAATTGGGCAAGAAACTGCCATTTGAAATTGAAGAAAAAACGAAAAAAGCGATCACGAAAAACGCAAAAAATTTGAGGCTGAGTGCACTTGAGAGAATTCAGGAAGAATTGAACAAAATTTTGGTTTCCGATTTTGCGGCGGAGGGAATTGAGCTGCTGCGCGAATTGAAATTGCTGCAGTACATCATTCCCGAACTTGAAAAAGGATACGGCGTCGGACAAAACCGGCATCACATCTATTCCATCTGGGAACATTCGATCTTGTCGCTCAAAAACTGTCCGTCCGAAAAAATGGAAGTGCGCCTGGCAACACTGCTTCATGACATCGCGAAACCCGACACCAAACGAGGCGAGGGTGCTTACTCAACATTCTATAACCACGATCACGTGGGCGCGCGAGTGGTTGAGAAAATTTTGAAACGGCTCAAATATTCTTCGGACACTGTCAAAAAAGTGCGGCTGTTTGTCGACAACCATATGTTCTATTATAACGTCGACGAGGTGGGGGCTTCGAGCGTCAGGAGACTCGTGCAAAAAGTGGGGATCGAGAATATCGATGACCTCATTGATCTCCGCGTGGGCGACCGGCTGGGGAGCGGCGTTCCAAAAGCTGTGCCGTACAAACTTCGCCATTTCAAATATATGGTGGACCGCATTTCGAGCGACCCGCTTTCGGTCAAGATGCTCAAAGTGAACGGAAACGATCTGATGAAAGGATTGAAATTGAAAGCCGGACCAATGCTTGGCGCGATTCTGGATGTTTTGCTTTCAGAAGTGATAGAAAATCCAAAAGAAAACAAAAAAGAAATATTGCTCGCGCGCGCGAAAGAACTGTCAAAAGAAAATTTGACGAAACTGCGCGAAATGGCGAAAGAAAAAATAGAAGAGAAGAAAGAAGAAGAGGATCAAGAAATCAAAGCGAAGTATTGGGTAAAATAAAAACGATCAATGGCTTCTCAAATTGCGCATGTCATCTATGCCAAGAAATATCTTGAAAAAAATCCTCGCAAGGGTGGCGAGTTTTTCATTTTGGGGACGCTTTTTCCGGATATGCGGCGGGTGGCGGAAGGAATCGCGCGGCGGGACACGCATATGCGCTTTGAAAAAATTGATCTTGATTTTGACGGGATGGATATGTTCGAAGCTGGATGGAAGTTTCATCTGTGGTGCGACATGCGGCGGGAAGAAATTCTCAACAAGTATAATTTCTATGCCCTCAAAGGCGCCCGCGGGATCGACCCGACGGCGAAATTGGTCGAAGACGAGCTGGTGTATGACGAATACAAAAATTGGGAAAAGTTGATCTATGTTCTCAACAACCCGCCGATCATCCGGACGCATCTTGATGTTCCGCAAGAAACGATCGAACGCTGGTACGCGATTCTCGGAAAATATTTTGAGAAAAAACCGACGGACAAGACGATGAAAATATTTCTCTCGAAGCAGTCATCCCTCAAAGACGAAGTGAAGGAGATCATTGACGGAGTGCAAAAATTGCGAGAGAATCAGAAAGCAACAGAAATTTTGAAAAAAGTTTGCGAAGAGATGATATAACGGGCTGTAGTGTATCGGCAACACGCGCGATTCGGGTTCGTGAGACAGAGGGTTCGACTCCCTCCAGCCCGACCAAATAAAATAAGTTTATGAAAATAGCAGTAGCTAGCAGCATGCAAAATGCTGAAAAGATGATCGAAGTCCGTGATGAGCTTATTGAGCTTGGTCACGATGCTTTTGTGACAAAATTCACGGAACCGATGACGGGGAAAACTGATGACGAAAAAGAGAAAATGAAGTTGCATCAAAAATATAATCTCGATGCGATCCGAGAATTCTGGAATGCAATGCAAAATGCTGATGCGCTATTGGTTTTAAATCTGAATAAAGACAATATTGAGAATTATATCGGCGGGAATACTTTTTTGGAAATGGGATTTGCGCATGTCTTGAATCAGAAAATATTTTTGTATAATCCAATTCCGGAAATTCCACATTATAAGACGGAAATAATCGCGATGAAACCGACAATTATAAACCAAGATTTATTGCTTATCAAATAAAATGAAATTCATCATTGAAAATCCGAAGGCGAGCGTGGCGAATTTTTTTCGCCGGGCGGGGTATGTTTTCCAAAAACAAGAAGGATCGGAAATGGCGTTCGTGCGAAAACTCA
>JBAZUC010000026.1:0-11027 GCA_041661585.1 Parcubacteria group bacterium | reverse complement strand
TCCCGCGACGACTTTCGGGCACCTTGATTCAACGGTCGTTTTGTCCCGCCAACTTTCGGAACTGGGAATATATCCGGCGGTTGATCCGCTCGATTCATCCTCGACTATTCTCGATCCCAAGATCATTGGTGAAGAACACTATGCCGTGGCGCGCGGAGTGCAGAAGGTTTTGCAAAGATACAAGGATCTCCAGGACATCATTGCCATTCTGGGCGTTGAAGAATTGTCGGACGAGGACAAGCAAAGCGTGAACCGCGCCCGAAAAATACAGAAATTTTTGTCCCAGCCGTTCTTCGTCGCCGAGCAATTCACCGGGACGGAAGGGAAGTATGTGAAGCTTGCCGACACTATCCGCGGTTTCAAAGAAATCCTGGAAGGGCGTCATGACGACAAAAACGAACAAGCGTTTTATATGAAAGGTTCAATTGATGAAGTAAAATAATGGCAGAAAATAAGATTAAATTCAAAATCGTTACTCCCGAGCGAACCGTATTTGAAGACGAAATTGACCAACTCTCCCTTCCTACCCAGGAAGGCGAGATTACCGTGATGGCGAATCACATTCCGCTGATCGCGGTTCTTCAGGCTGGCGAGCTTGTTGCGAGAAAAGGCGGCGAAGAGATTGCGATGGCGGTTTCTGGCGGAATGATTGAAGTTCGAAGCAACGAAATAACAATCCTGGCTGATACGGCGGAAAGAGCGGAAGAAATTGATGTGAAGCGCGCTGAAGAGGCAAAAGAGCGCGCCGAAAAATTGAAAGACGAAAAGATCCGCATGGACGAAACGGAATTTGCCACGGCGGCGGCGATATTCGAAAAAAATCTGGCGCGCATCAAAGTGGCGCGAAAGCATCTGACGAGAAGAGGAATGAAGATAGAATAATTTTAAATTTGAAATGAAATCCCAAATGAAAAAATTTTAAATTTAGACATTTAGTCATTGATTTAAAATTTCAAATTTAGCCCTTAAAATTCGAATAAAAACTAATTTATTTCCATGAAATATAAATTTCAGTATAAAAACATCCATTCCTGCGAAGCCGTTGTCCTTGCTTGTATCGATTTTCGCTTTTGGAAAGAGACGATGAAATTTGCCGAAGAAGAACTGGGGATCAAGTCATATGATTTTCCGAAAATGCCCGGCGCGGCCAAAGTCATCAACGATTGCCAAAGCGAAACGGATGTTCCAATGCAATGCATCGGCATTCCGTGCGATCTGCACCACGCGGCGCGTATCGTCATTGTGAATCACGCCGACTGCGGAGCATACGGCGGATCGAAGGAATTCAAAGGCGACGATGAAGCGGAACAGAAATTCCACGAGGTCCAGCTCAAAAGCGCCAAAGAAAAAATTTTGAAATATTATCCTGGCAAGGAAGTTGTCCTCGTCTATGCAAAATTGGTGGACGAGGGGGAAAATATTGAGTTCATTCAAGTCTGAATTTCACTCGGGAGGGAGAGATGGCCGGAGAAAAAGAAGGTCCAAGAATGGGTTTTGTTGTTTTGTTGGAAAATTCCGAAGACTATCCCGGGGAAAATTGGTCTTTTACCTGTGCATCCAAAATGTGCAGTAATGGCAATCAAAGAAAAATCGAGGAATGCGGACCGGACTATGATGAAATTGCCGGGAAAATCCAGAAGTTGCTAATCCTTTGTCCGCTCGTCTATTTTCTTGCGAAACCTTATCCGGCAGGGCATAACCGGACTATGCTTATAAACAGCATTGTGGAATTTTATCCGGTCGAATTCATCGGTATGTCCTATTTCTAGGTATTTTTTCCAATCACGTAATATTCCCAAGTCCGGTTGCCAAAAGGCGGCCGGGCTTTTCTCTTGACTGACTGGAAAGATTTGATAGAATAAAGGTCTTATCTGGAGGGTGCAATCAAGCACTTTTTCAATTTATCAAAAATTTCAGCCTAAAGGGGAGGTTTGGCCGAATGGAACGTTTGAAAAGAGACGCATTTTTCAAAAAAATGTCCGTTTTGGGACTGGCTCTGTCATATGGCGATGTCCGTCTGCGAACAGGATATTCCAAGGTGGCGCCGGTGGATGTCGAACTTCGGACGAAATTTTCTCGCAATATCACATTGAATTGTCCCATTGTGAGTTCGCCAATGGATACGGTGACAGAGTGGGAAATGGCTATCGAAATGGCAAAGCGGGGCGGACTGGGAATACTCCACCGCGCTCTTTTGCCGATAGAGCAAGCTCGACAAGTGGCTCGGGTGAAATACTATTTGAACGGGCTCATCAAAAAGCCCATTCAATTCCGTGAGACCGACACGATGGAAAGCATCGTAAGGACGATTGAGGAAAAGGGATATCAATTCCAAACCTTTCCGGTAATCAACGCCTTTGGAAAGATCGCCGGTCTTTTGACCAGCAATGATTTCGAGTTCTGCTCGAATATGCTGGCAACGGCTTCAGAGGTGATGTCGAAGGATCTGCTTTCTATACCGGACTATCTTCCGCTGGAAAAGGTATTCGAAATTATGCGCAAGAACAAAAAGAAGGTTCTGCCGGTCGTTGACCCGGATGGACAGCTGAAGGGGATGTATGTCTTTTCCGACATCAAGCGTGCTGTGACCGGTAGCTCGGCCAACTTCAATCTCGACGCTAATGGAAATCTGCTCGTCGGAGCCGCGGTTGGGGTTGGAGAAGAAGATTTTGAGCGGGCAGAGCTGTGCGTTCAAAAAGGAGTTGATGTCATTGTCATTGATACGGCTCATGGAGATTCAGAACCCGTGTATCGCATGCTCAAGACGCTGAAAAAACAATTTCCCGATCTTGATGTGGTTGTTGGGAATGTGTCCGAAGGGAAATCTGCCAAGCGTTTGGTCAAGGCCGGGGCTGACGGTGTCAAAGTAGGGCAAGGTCCCGGGTCGATTTGTACGACGAGAGTGATCGCGGGAATTGGACATCCTCAAGTCTCGGCTGTGCACGAATGCGAAGCGGCAATTCGGGGTTCTGATGTGCCAATTTGCGCTGACGGCGGGATGAAATATTCCGGCGATATCACGATTGCCATCGGAGCCGGAGCATCCTCCGTGATGTTGGGAAATTTGTTGGCCGGCACAAAAGAATCGCCCGGAGACGTGATTATACGGGATGGCATGCCCATGAAATCCTATCGGGGCATGGGCTCCTTGAGCGCTATGGAACAAAGCGAATCATCACGCGAGCGTTATAGACAACCGGAATGTTCGCGCGGAAAATTGGTTCCGGAAGGCGTCGAGGGGGAAGTGCCGTTCAAGGGCGAAGTTGCTGAAATTCTATATCAGCTTCTTGGTGGCTTGCGCGCCGGCATGGGATATGTCGGAGCGGCGAACATCAAAGAGCTCCAAGGAAAAGCTGATTTCATCCGTATTTCCGGGGAGGGACTCAAAGAGTCGCATCCGCACGGAGTGTATATGACCAAAGATCCTCCCAACTATCGTAGGGGATGATAAGTCGTATTTTTGAAGAATCATCAAAGTCCGGTTGCCAAAAGGCGGCCGGGCTTTTCTCTTGACAAAATACAATCGCAGTGATATAAATATATTTGGTTCTTTGAATTGTTTTTCGAGACTCAACAAAATTATAAAATTTATCGGGGGCAAGAAGAAATGGCAGGATACCTCTCACTGGAATCTTTGGCCTACAAGCGGTACATGAAAAGGAACGGGCTTTTGGTGCCTTTCACGGATGAGGAGCTTATGATGCTCACTGTGGCGGGAGGCGTCTCTATCGTTTGTTCAGACAACACGATTGACGCTGATTCTCATATCAAGGCTATTATTCCAACCAACCTTAATCAGTTTTTTGGCGGGCCACTCCAGTTTGCCCGATCCTATGGAAATTTCAACGAGGCTATGGCGAGGGGGCTCGTAGACACCATGATTGAGGGCATGGATCACAAAGGGACAAGAGCCCTTTTCAACATCTTTCATGATCCCTGTGGCATGGCGACGAAATATGGCCATAGCTTGAAGTTTATTGTTGAGGTCATGGTTCTTGAAGTCGTGGATTTTTTCCGCGGCTATTCATTTTTTGATCCCGCGCGTATCCACAATTTGATCCATTTCAAATTATTGGAGGAGGATGGAATCAAGCAGCGGAGTTATTTTCTGAATTTAGCTTAATCTCGTTTATATTGGGCTGGCACTTTGGTGTCAGTCCTTTTTTCTTGATAAAAACCTCAAAATGGGCTAAAGTTATAATGTGATAAAATCAATTTATGGTCAAATATAACCCGAAAAAAATCGAATCTAAGTGGTCCCGCCAGGGCGGGATTTCGTCCCAATAAATTGGAACTCAACAAGATATGAAAAAATATAATCCAAAATTGATTGAACGCAAATGGCAGGAGTATTGGAAAAAGAATCCAAAGCTTTATGCTGCTGATGAGAAATCAAAAAAGCTGAAATTCTATTGTCTTGATATGTTCCCATATCCGTCCGGCGACGGATTGCATGTCGGACACGTGGAAAGCTATACGGCGAGTGACATATATTCGCGCTATCAGAGAATGATCGGAAAAAATGTTTTGCATCCGATGGGCTGGGACGCGTTTGGTTTGCCGGCGGAAAATTTTGCCATCAAAACCGGAGTCCATCCCGACAAAAGCACGCACCAAAATATCAAAAACTTCACCAGGCAAATCAAATCACTTGGCCTTTCGTATGATTGGTCGCGCGAGGTTGATACCTCGAGTCCCCAATATTACAAATGGACCCAATGGTTCTTTTTGTTTTTGTATAAAGCGGGTCTCGCGTACCGCAAAAAGGCGAAAGTGAACTGGTGCGAATCCTGCAAAACGGTTCTCGCGAACGAACAAGTCGAAGATGGCGTCTGCGAACGCTGCAAAAACGAAGTGATCCAAAAAGATCTCGAACAGTGGTTTTTCAAGATCACTGATTTTGCGGAAGATTTGATCAAAGACTTGGACAAAATCGATTGGCCGGAATCGACTAAAACCGCGCAAAAAAATTGGATCGGCAAATCAGAAGGAGCGACAATAAAGTTCAAAACAAACAAAAATTATCACTTGGAAGTTTTCACGACTCGGCTTGACACTATTTTTGGCTGCACGTATTGTGTGGTCGCGCCCGAACATCCGTTGATTGGAAATTTAAAGTCCGAAATCAAGAATCTAAAAGAAATTGAAAAATATATCGCAAAAGCCAGAAAAAAGACCGATTTGCAGCGGACGGAACTTCAGAAAGAAAAAACCGGCGTGGAGTTGAAAGGCGTGAAGGCGATCAATCCTTTCACCAATGAAGATGTTCCTATTTTCGTTGCGGATTATGTCCTTTCAACGTATGGCACGGGCGCGGTCATGGCCGTTCCGGCCCATGACGAGCGGGATTTCGAGTTTGCAAAGAAATACAAGTTAAAAATAAAAGAAGTAATAAAAAGTTTGGACAAAAAATCTTCAATAAAAAATAAAGCCTATACCGACAATGGTATTTTGATTGACTCAGAAAAATACTCTGGCCTATCATCCGAAAAAGCGCGAGAAGAAATGGCGGCTTGGCTTGAGAAGAATAAATTTGGCAAAAAAGCGATAACATACAAACTCCGCGACTGGCTCATTTCGCGGCAGAGATATTGGGGTGCGCCGATCCCGATGGTCCATTGCGAAAAATGCGGCTGGCAACCGGTTCCGGAAAAGGATTTGCCTGTTATATTACCTAAGGTAAAAGATTACAGGCCAAAGGGAACGTCGCCTCTCGGGACAAATCCTGATTTTGTGAATACTCAATGTCCGAAATGCCAAGGCGCGGCCAGGCGCGAACTCGATACGATGGACACGTTTGTTTGTTCAAGCTGGTATTTTTTCCGGTTTGCCGATCCGAAAAACAAAAAAGAATTCGCGAGCAAGGCCGAAATCAAAAAATGGCTGCCGGTGGATCTCTATATCGGCGGGGCGGAGCATGTAGTTCTGCATTTGCTCTATTCAAGATTTTTCACGAAGGCTTTGCACAAGTATAAATATATCAATTTCAACGAACCGTTCGCGAAGTTGCGCCATCAAGGAATGATCGTTGCGGAGGACGGACGGAAAATGTCCAAGTCGCTTGGCAACGTGATCAATCCTGACGAGATCGTTCGCGAATACGGAGCTGACATCTTGCGCCTCTTTGAGATGTTCATGGGACCGCTGGAAGACAGCAAAGCGTGGAATACAAAAAGCATCATCGGTCTCAAAAGATTTTTGGAACGGGTGTGGAAAATTGAAATTATTGAGGACGATAAAAAAATAAAATCAGGGAAAGCTTGTTTTGCCCTAAAAAGTGGAAATGATTTAGCAGAAAGACAAAGAGAAAGGGCGAAATGGGAAGTGGATTATATGAAAAGGTTTACCGAAAAAACTATTAAAAAAGTTTCAGAGGACATTGAAAACTTGAAATTCAATACGGCGATTTCGGGAATGATGATTTTCGTTAACGAAATAGAAAAATTCGATATTAACAAAGACAGATTTGAGAAGTTTCTAACGCTTATTTCGCCGTTCGCTCCCCACATCGCCGAAGAGCTCTGGCAGAAAATTGGCCACAAAAAGTCGATTTTCCTTGAAAAATGGCCGAAATTTGATCCGAAACTGGTCGTGGAAAAAGAGGCGAACATTGTCATTCAAGTGAACGGGAAAGTGCGCCACCAAGTCACGGTTTCCTTGGACGCGAAAGAAGATGACATCAAGCGCTTGGCGTTCGAATCCGAAAAGATCAAAAAATATATTCCGAACGTCGACAATATAAGAAAAATAATTTTCGTCCCTGGGAGACTCATCAACTTCGTCGTCTAGATAATATGCAAAACAAGAAAACAAAAATTGTTCTGGCGACTATTTTGTTATACTTTTTCTTTCCCGCGCTCACGCATTCCGCCGGATATGATTTTTTTGTCGACAAAAATTCATCTCAAGCAACAGAAGACGGAAGCGAACAGTATCCGTGGAAGACGATTGGCGAGGCGCTTTCTCATATCCAAACTGATGGCCTCAAAAGCAAAACTGTTTATATCAAAAAAGGGACATATCTCGAGTCGATAGCCATCCTCAATGATGCGAAGCTTTTCGGAGAAAACGAGAGTGAAACGATCCTTGACGCCAATGGATTCAATAACGCTGTCAATTTTGTCTCGACGAAAAGTGAGATCAAAAGTTTCACTATCAAAAATTCCGAGGCGACTGCCGTCATCATCGGGAAATATTCCAAAGTGACAATTGACAATTGCGACATCAAAGACGCGGGAAAATATGGAGTGGACGTGAAACAATCGAGTGCGACGAACAAATACAAATTCACGATCAAAAATTCAGAAATTTCCGGCAGCGCTGCGCAGGGACTCTATATCGCCAAAAGAAAAATCAACGTTTCGAACAATGAAATTTTTTCGAACGGTGAAGAGGGAATAGACCTGCATCCGGGAGGCAAAGGAACGGTCTCTGGCAACAATATTCACGCCAACAGCGAATCCGGCGTTGAATCGATTCTGTCCGGCGCAAACCTCACTTTCAAAAGCAATCAAATCGAAAACAATCATACGCAGGGCATCGCGGTTCAGGCATATTCCACAAGCAAGAAAGGCAAAGTGAAAATTTCCTCAAATACGATCAGGGGAAATCACAAATATGGCGTTCGGCTCGCAAATTATACGCACAGCATCGGCCCGAAAAAATTCAAAGTTTTCGCGGACAAGTACATCAAACTTTCCAAAAACACGATCAAAAGCAACGGCGACGGAGATATCGTGTATGAATAAAGAAATATGAAAAAGAAAAACATTGTTACAATCGGTGGAGGGACGGGGAGCTTCACTCTTCTTTCCGGACTCAAGAATTATCCGGTCAATATTTCAGCCATTGTCTCAATGGCTGATGACGGCGGATCAACCGGAGTTCTTCGGGATGAATTGGGAGTTCTTCCTCCGGGAGACGTGCGGCAGTGCCTGGTGGCTCTTTCCGATTCTTCGGATACTTTGCGGGAACTGATGAGCTATCGGTTCGGTGGAAAAAATCTGAAAGGCCATAGTTTTGGAAATCTTTTTCTTTCGGCCCTTGAAAAAATATCAAAAAATTTTTCAAAAGGAGTGGAGGAAGCCGGAAAAATTCTCAATGTGAAAGGCGAAGTGATTCCGGTTTCAGAGGATGACATGCGCCTCTTGATCAGGCTCAAAAACGGAAAAGTTCTTAAGGGAGAAACCGAGCTTGATCACAGCAAAGAAATCAGAAAAATTGGGATAAGAGAAATATCCCTCGCGAAAAAAGCAAAAGCTTTTGAAACGGCGCTAGACCGAATAAAGAAGGCGGACTTCATCATCATTGGACCAGGAGATCTCTATGGATCGCTTCTACCCAATCTTTTGGTAAGCAGTATCGGAAAAGCCATTCGAAAAGCAAAAGCCAAAGTTGTGCTTAACTGCAATTTGACCAATCGCAAAGGACAAACGGATGGTTATGATTTGGACAAATACGTTGAACAACTCAATAAGTATTTAGGAGAAGGCAGGATAAATTTTGTTACCTATAACACCAAAAAACCGCCCAAGAGCCTGATAAGAAAATACGAAAAGAAAGAGGGAAGAGGAGCGCTGGTAAAGTTTGATGAAAAGGCCAAGATTGAAAGAAGTTATAAGGTGGTCAAAGCTGATCTCTTGAGCTTGGAAATAGTAGAGCGTTCCAAATCGGATGCTATTGCAAGTACGCGGTCTTTTATCCGCCATGACAGCCGAAAGTTGTCCAAAGTCATCATGATGATTTCCGAGATAGGAAGCTATGAAAACTTGATCAAAGATATTGTATGAAAAATTAAAATGAAAAAAATCCAACCAAAAGAAAAACTTCTCACTCTTTCCGAATTCCGCCGCGAGGCTGGAATTCCGCTTGTAATTGCGAAAAAAATGGTTATTTGGGGTGAGGTGAAGGCCGTGAAGGTCGCGGACGGGGCGCTTCGGATCACCCAAGATGAGGCGCAAAGGATCAAAAAGGTATTTCAAAATCCCCGGATGAAGGTGAAATACTATTTGCGCGTGCTCGGTCCGGGAATCATCACCGGCGCGTCGGATGATGATCCGTCAGGAATTGGGACATACTCTTCGGTTGGAGCGATGTTCGGCTTTGCGATCTTGTGGACGGCGGCCTGGCTTTTGCCGATCATGTTGGCGGTTCAAGAGGCCTGCGCCCGGATCGGGATTGTGGCGAACCATGGTCTTGCGAATGTGATCCAGAAACATTATGGAAAAAAGATCGTTCTGGGAATCGTTTCGATTTTGATCATCGCCAACGTGGTGAACATTGGGGCCGATCTCGGCGCGATGGCCGCCTCACTCAAAATGCTCACGGGAACGGATCTCTATTTCGGCGCCGTCCTGTTCGCTCTCCTCATTATTCTCATGGAAATATTTTTCCAATATCATATTTATGTGAGAATCCTCAAGTGGCTCACTCTGTCGGTCTTTGCTTATATCGTTGCCGGGTTCATGGCGCATCCGGACTGGTTTGAAGTTTTGAAAAACGCTTTTGTCCCAACAATGCGTTTCAACTCGAACTATGTTTTTGCGCTCATCGCCATTTTTGGAACGACCATCACACCCTATCTTTTTTTCTGGCAGGCCTCGGAAGAGGTTGAAGAGAACAAAATGCTCAAATTGAAATGGACGAAAAGATTAATGCACATCCGCGTGCGTGAAATGCGCACCGATGTTGGAGCGGGGATGCTCCTGGCCAATATTGTCTTTTTTTTCATCATTCTCACGACGGCGCAAGTTCTTTTCAAAAACGGCATCACAAATATTGGCTCGGCCGAACAGGCAGCTCTTGCTCTCCGGCCTTTCGCCGGGGACTTTGCCTATCTTCTTTTCGCGCTCGGAATCATCGGGACGGGAGTTCTGGCCATTCCGATCCTGGCCGGCTCGGGCGCCTACGCCCTTTGCGAGATGATGAAATGGCATGAGGGACTGGAGCTCAAATTTTCGCGGGCCAAAGGATTTTATCTCATCATCACTTTCTCGATCATTGTGGGCTTGGGGATCAATTTCATCGGCATAGAACCGATCAAGGCGCTCTATTATTCCGCGTATCTCAATGGAATTATTGCGCTTCCGCTTCTGGTTGCCATCATGATCGTCGGCAATGATAAGCGGATCATGGGTACGGAAACGCATCCGCGCTGGGTCAAATTTTTCGGCTGGGCGGCGGTCGTGTTTATGTCCAGTGCAATAATAGCGACAATTTATTTAGCCTTGAAATAATTCTTTCCTAAAGTTGAACTTTAGGAATACTAGAATAAATGCTATGAATACAATAATCATTTTCATCGCCAAATATCTTTTGTTCGTTTCAATAGCGATCGCAGTTTTTTATTTTCTCAAACTTTCGCGCACGAAGCAAAAAGAGATACTGATTTTCGCGGTGATATTGTTGCCACTCTCATACATCGCCGCAAAATTGATTTCCCGTTTTTATTTTGATCCACGGCCTTTCGTCGCCGGAAATTTCACGCCGCTTCTTGGGCATGCGGCGGACAACGGCTTCCCGTCCGATCATACGCTTCTGGGAGCGGCCATTGCTTTCGCGATTTTTCACTTCAACAAAAAGTTGGGATTACTCTTATTGTGCCTTGCGATTCTCGTCGGCGTTGCGAGGGTTCTAGCGGGTGTGCATCACGCTCTTGACATAGCAGGGAGCCTGATCATAGTGGCCCTTATTTATTTTCCCGCGGCCTATTTCACTCGAAAAAAAGAATGACAAAAAGCAGATTTTTGAAAGACAGCATCATCTTCATGTCCGGTACACTGCTTGCCGGACTTCTTGGATATTTGTTTCATTTTCTCGTGGCAAGGAAGCTGTCAGTTTCTGAATATGGAGAAGTGCAAAGTGTTTTCGCGTTTGTGGCGATGTCGGGCGTGCTTGCTTCGGGGTTTTCTTATTTCGTCATCAAATATTCTTCACTTTTCGCCGCGAAAAATGACTACGCCGCGAACAGCGAATTTATCTCATATCTCAATAAAAAAATATTGAAGATTATCGCCGCTATTTTAGCG
>JBAZUC010000025.1:0-11970 GCA_041661585.1 Parcubacteria group bacterium | reverse complement strand
AACCTATCCGCCGACCAAAGGATCGAAAGAGATCGCCGAAGCCATCAAGGAACTTTCCAAGTTGAAATACGGGCGCAATCGTGATATAGTGAATGAAGAGATCATGAAAAAGTCTAACTATGTTACTCCCGCTCCGTCTGCTGACGCGTTTGATATGGGAGAAAAGCCATTATAAGCTAATTCGTAATTTTAAATATCATGACAGATGGTATGAACCCAACTCCGGTTGATCCGGCAACTGACGCTCCGGCGACAGATATGCCCGAAGTAACCCCAACAGAAGCTCCGGTTGTTGAGCCGATGGCTCCGGAAACTCCAGTTACTCCGGTCGAAGATACGCCAGCAGCTGAATAGTTTTTCGAAATTATTCATCAAAAAAGCCAGCCGAGAGGGACCGGCTTTTTTGTTTGGAAATAAAAAGACCGCCGGGGCAGAAAAGTTCTCTGCCGCACGGCGGGGTGTGTTAAAATAGGGCCGATCAAAAGATAATCGTTAATGATGATCTCATCCGCAATTGCCTGTGTCTCTTGCGGAGAAATAATTTTGCTTCTTTTAAGTTTAAATTCCGAGGGAATTGGATAAAAACTGTTTTTTTCATGATATACCTCCTGAATCCATTTAATTGTTAAGCTGCTGATTTTTCTTCGGCTATTTCTTTTCTTCTTCGTCCAATGCCTTTGGAAATAAAGGGATTGATAATGTCATAAAACTCGTTTTCATTTTCGAACACTAGCCCGGCAAACACTTTGCTGTCAGGCTGTATTTTTTCCTTCACGATGGAACGGAGAACTTCGGCGATATCTTTTTGATAGATGTCTTCACCGGCTTCGATTTTTTGTTGAAGTCCTCGAACGACTTCCTCGACAATCGTAGAAATAAAGCTTCTCTGCATTTCCCGGCGAGCTTCGGCTTCTTTTTGCTTTCGGAATTTTATCTCAAGAGAGTTCATATTATTTCAATCTCCCAATTATCTTATTTTTTTCACTATATCCAATTTTCATCTTGCTGGCAAGCGCTCGCATAGTTGCAATGGTCTGGTCATATGTTGGCCGGTCGACGGGGTAGGGGACAAAGTCTTTGCCACCGTGGGCAAAAGAATAGCGGGCGGGATCTTCGTATGAGGCTTTGGCGCCATAGATCACCTCGGCGGTGAGGGCGAGAGCGCGAATTGTCTTTGGGCCGACGCCTTTGAGAGACAGAAGCTGTTCATAATTTTTTGGTTTGATCTCGCTCACTTCGTACAAAATTTTTTGCAGATATTTGCTTTTGGTGAAATCTTCGGCGACGACGGGCAAAACTTTGAAATCGCGATCGTGCAGATGCATTTTCACAAGCTCCTGATCGTTGTCTCCAACCGAAATCACGTCGCTTTGAGGCGTGGAATATTTTCGCAGCAGCTGGAAATCTTTCATGAGAGTGTTGTAACTTCCTTGAACAAGTTCTGTACTGATCTTTTGTGTATTTTCACTTTCCCGCGCAGTCATGTTGAGTCCGGTGTGCTGACCGTCGGAAATTATTCCGGCGTGCGGTTCGATGACTAAATTCTTTACTTCGTCCGAAAACCAATGGTATCTCCTCGCTGTCACGGCTTTTTCATTCATGCCTTGCTGGACAACGGCCCAAGTGCCGTTTTGCGAAAAGAAAAAACAATGGTGATAGATTTGAAATCCGTCTTGAACGAGCGAAGAATCAATCTTGGCGGCCATGCGCGAATTGTATTCGAGCGAGTTTATTTTCTCCTGGCTAAGCTGGGCCCGGGCGCCAAACAAAGAAATCTGTTCCGGTGTTTTGAGGGAAGTCTTTCCTTTTCCGCCGCAAATATATATTCCTAAATCCCTTTCTTCGCCGCGGATGGCTTCTTTGAGCGCCGCGGTCAAAATGGTGGTGAGTCCCGAGGCGTTCCAATCAAAAGCGAGCACTGTTCCGAGTGCCTGAAACCAGACCGGATCGGCAATCCGTTTCACAAATTCATCCGGCCCATATTCGGCGACAATGACCCGCGCCATCTCCCGTCCCAATTTCACCATCCGCTCAAACAGCCATTTGGGGCACTTGCCGTAATCGAGAGTGAATGTTGCAATTCCGCGCTTGAACATACTATCACTATATCACTATTTTATAATTCATGGTAGTATCCATGTGGACATATCGATTTTTGGCGTATATAATAGTTAAACATGAAATTCAAAATATCTTCAAAATTCCCGCCTTCGCTAAAGCTTCGGCGGGCAAGCAAACCTCATAGAATATGTCTAAATTCAAGATAAATTCTAAATTTCGTCCAGATGGCGATCAGCCCCAGGCGATCAGGCAATTGACCGCCGGTCTTCGGAGTGGCCAAAAATTCCAAACCCTTCTTGGTGTGACGGGGTCGGGAAAAACTTTCACGATGGCGAATGTGATCGAGAATGTACAAAAACCTACGCTGGTCATCGCGCCGAACAAAACGCTCGCGGCGCAACTCGCCCAGGAATTCCGAACTTTTTTTCCGAAAAACGCGGTGGAATATTTTGTTTCCTACTACGACTACTATCAGCCGGAAGCGTATATTTCTTCATCGGACACCTACATCGAAAAGGAATCCCAGATAAATGACGAGATTGACCGGTTGCGCCACGCAGCGACAGTAGCGGTTATGTCCCGAAAAGATGTGGTCATCGTTGCGTCGGTTTCTTGTATATACGGACTTGGTTCGCCGGAATTCTATGAGGATATCTCGTTGAGCCTCAAAGTTGGGGAGGCGATCGATCGAGAAAAGCTGATACGAGATCTCACGGAAATGCATTTTCTCCGCAGCGAATATTTGTCCCGTGGGAAATTTCGCTCTCACGGGGATACGGTCGAAGTTATGTCGCCATCGCGGGAAATCGTGACAAGGATAGAACTTAAGAATGATAAAATAGCAAAAATAAGTGAATATGATTTTTTGACCGGGGAGGCGCTCGGAAAATTGGAAAAGGTTTTGATCTATCCGGCCAAACATTTTGTCGTGCCCGAACCTGTGCTGGAAGAAGCTCTTTCGCAAATTGAAAAAGAACTCAACGAGCGCGTGGCGTATTTCAAAAAGCACAAAAAATTACTGGAAGCTGAGAGAATATATCGCCGGACAAAACAAGATTTGGAAATGATGCGGGAAATCGGATATTGCAACGGAATCGAAAATTATTCCCGCTATCTCACGGGACGCAGAGCAGGGGAACCGCCGTATACGCTGGTGGACTATTTCGCTAATAATTTTCTCATTGTTATTGATGAATCGCATGTGACTGTTCCGCAGCTCAACGGAATGTACAACGGCGACCACGCGCGTAAAAAATCCTTGATTGACAACGGTTTTCGTCTGCCGAGCGCGTATGATAACCGTCCGATGAAATTCAGTGAATTTGAGAAAAAAATAAACCAAGTGATTTTTACTTCGGCGACTCCCGCCGATTATGAGCGAAAAAATTCAACGCAGATAGTTGAACAAATTATCCGACCGACCGGACTGATTGATCCGGAATTGGTGATCAAGCCGGCGAAGGGACAGGTGAAAGATGTGATCGATGAGATAAAAGGCGTAGTCGCGAAAAAAGAGCGAGTGCTGGTGACGACGCTCACCAAAAAAATGGCCGAAGATCTTTCGGATTTTCTCAAAGAAAGCGAAATAAAAGCCGAATATCTGCACTCGGGGGTTGATACGATGGATCGAGTCAGGATTTTGGAAAATTTGCGGCGGGGAAAATTTGATGTTCTGGTTGGAGTAAACTTGTTGCGGGAAGGTTTGGATTTGCCGGAAGTGTCGCTCGTGACAATTCTCGATGCCGACAAGGAAGGATTTTTGCGCTCGGAAACTTCGCTCGTGCAGACGATCGGCCGGGCGGCACGGAATATTTCCGGCCGGGTCATATTATATGCTGACAAAATAACCGGTTCGATGAAACGGGCAATCGACGAAACCAAACGCCGGCGCGAGACTCAAACAGCGTACAATAAAAAGCATCACATCACGCCCAAGACCATCAAGAAAAAAATTGAATCCATTGTTGATCATGAACTGAAGCCTGAAATTCCGCAGGAATTTGTGAAACTGGAGTCGCTCGAAGATATTGTAGGATATGTGAAGCTTAAAGAGGCCGAAATGAAAACCGCCGCCCGGAATATGGAATTCGAAAAAGCGGCGGTGATCCGGGATGAAATAATCCAGCTGCGGAAATTGCAGATGGAGTGAGAGTTGAAATTGATTTATTAACTCAATAGTATTACTATATGTAAAACCCTTAAATGGGGCATTTTTATGTTAGGGAGAAATATCTTATGGATAAAATAATCATTCGCGGCGCTCGCGAGCATAATCTGAAGAACATAAACCTTGAATTGCCGCGGGGGAAGTTTATTGTATTCACCGGGATCAGCGGGTCGGGAAAGAGCACGCTGGCTTTTGATACCATTTTTGCCGAAGGACAGAGGCGATATTTGGAAAGTTTGTCGAGCTATGCCCGGCAGTTTTTGGGGCAAATGGAAAAGCCGGACGTGGATTCGATCGAGGGCTTGAGCCCGGCGATCTCGATTGACCAAAAAGCGTCTTCTCACAATCCGCGCTCGACGGTCGGGACAGTGACGGAAATTCATGACTATTTGCGTCTTTTATACGCGAAAATCGGCCGGCCACATTGTCCGGTTTGCGGCAAAGAGATCACGAAACTTTCTATTGATGAGATTGTTGATCGAATTATTGAAGCCAAGTCAGGATCAAAAATGGAAATACTGTCTCCCGTAGTGCGCGAGCGAAAAGGGGATTACGCGACTCTGCTTGCTGAAATGTGGAAGCGCGGATTCGCCGAGGCGTATGCAGACGGAAAAAAAGTGATTCTTGAAGAAGAGGCGAAAAAAGGAAAAATACTCGCGAGATACAAGAAGCATAGTATTGATATTTTGATTGACACAGTTGAGGTAAATGACAAAAATTTGTCGAGAATATTCGAAAGTGTGGAGAGCGCCCTGAAACTTTCGCAAGGATTCGTGAAAGTGAAAAACGGAGAGTCTGAATATATATATAACCAAAGTCTGGCTTGTTTGGATCACGAAGAAGCTGTCTTTCCGGAGCTGGAACCAAGATTATTTTCTTTCAACAGTCCGCAAGGAGCTTGTCCGGAATGCGAAGGTCTCGGAACAAAAAAAGAAATTGATCCCGGTCTCATCATTCCCGACAAAACGAGGACAATTGCCGAAGGGGCGATCATGCCCTGGAGCTACAAGCCGAACAACTATCAAGGTTCGATCTTGCGCGCGGTGACAAATTATTACCGCATCCCGGACAATGTCCGGTTCCGGGATTTGAGCGAAAAACAACAAAATATTTTGCTTTTTGGCGATGACGAACCCGATGACATCGAAGTTCGCCTCAAAACAAAAACTGGAGCGATTTGGAAATTCAATGTTGAGTGGAACGGGATATTGGGCTTCATGCGCGACAGATATTTCAAAACTGAATCGGAAAGCGTGAGAGCGGATATCGAAAAATATATGTCGCGGAGCGCTTGCCCGGCCTGCAAAGGATCACGATACAAACCAGAGGCGTTATTAATAACCGTGGGAAACCAAAATATAGCTCAAATTTCCAGCGTAAGCGTTCAGGAAACGCTGAAATTTTTCGAAAATATAAAATTAAACAAGCGGGAAAAAATAATCGCCGACAAAATTCTGAAAGAAGTGAAAAATCGATTGAAATTTTTGGAAGATGTGGGTTTGGGATATCTCACTCTGGCCCGTTCGGCGAATACGCTCGCGGGCGGGGAAACGCAAAGAATTCGACTGGCTTCCCAAATTGGCTCGCAACTTGTAGGAGTACTCTATATTCTCGACGAACCGTCAGTTGGGCTTCACGCGCGAGATAATGCGAAATTGCTTGAAACATTGCTTAAATTGAGAGATATTGGGAACACGGTCATTGTCATTGAACACGATGAAGAAACGATCCGAGCGGCCGATCATTTGGTGGATATCGGTCCCGGAGCGGGAAAACACGGCGGAGAAATTGTGGCCGAAGGTTCTGTTTCGGAGGTTGAAAAAAGCAAAAATTCTATCACGGCCAAATATCTGCGGGGAGAGCTGGAAATTGAAATTCCAAAATTCCGCCGGCCAGTGAAAAACAAAAAATGGCTCACTGTGAAGGGAGCGACCCAGCACAATTTGAAAAGCATCACAGTCGAATTTCCTTTGAAAACATTGACTTGTGTGACGGGTGTCAGCGGCAGCGGGAAATCGACGCTCGTTGAGGATATTTTAGGGAAAGGATTGTCGGCGAAAATAATGCGTTCACTCGAGAGGCCCGGACGTCACAAAGAAATTCTCGGAACGCAATATGTCGACAAAGTTATCCACATCGACCAGTCGCCGATCGGGCGCACGCCGCGGTCAAATCCAGCGACATATGTCGGATTTTTCACGCTGATCCGGGAACTTTTTGCGATGACCAAAGACGCGAGGGGACACGGCTATGGTCCGGGGAGATTTTCTTTCAATGTGAACGGCGGAAGATGCGACAATTGCCGGGGTGAAGGATTTTTGAAAGTTGAGATGCAGTTCATGCCGGATGTTTTTTTGCCCTGCGATGTTTGCAAAGGAAAAAGATATAATCGCGAAACATTGGAAGTGAAGTACAAGGGAAAAAATATCGCCGATGTTCTTGCGATGACGGTTTCGGAGGGAAAAGAATTTTTTGAAAACTATCCGCGGATTTTTGAGCCATTGAAAGTCCTCGAAGAAGTGGGGCTGGGGTATATAAATCTGGGACAAGCGGCGACGACTCTTTCGGGCGGGGAAGCGCAGAGGATCAAGCTCGCCTCGGAACTTTCGCGGCGCGGGACGGGAAACACATTATACATTCTTGACGAGCCAACAACAGGACTTCATTTTGACGACGTGAAAAAACTTTTGGAAGTCTTGCATCGTCTGGTGGACGCGGGAAATACTGTTATCGTGATCGAGCACAATATGGATGTCATCAAAACAGCTGATTGGATCATCGACCTCGGTCCCGAAGGAGGGGACAACGGCGGCCGCGTGGTCGTCACCGGCCCGCCGGAGGAAGTGGTGAAGTATCACAAAGAAAGTTATACGGGGAAGTTTTTGCGGGAAGTATTGAATAAATGATCTATGAATTACGATTTACGAATTAAACATAAAATAAGATCTCTCCCAAAATCCCCTGGTGTGTACGAATTTTGCGATAAGCAAGGTAAAATTCTTTATATTGGCAAAGCGACGAGTCTCAAAGATCGGGTGGGGAGTTACTTCCTCAAAAACGCGCATATGGATCGGCCGAATATCGAGCCGATGATTTTGCAAGTAGCCGACATCAAAATCCACAAAACTGATTCAGTTCTGGAGGCTCTTATACTTGAATCGAATCTCATCAAAGCGCGCCAGCCGAAATACAATGTGATGGCGAAAGATGACAAGAGCTTCGGCTATTTCGTGATCACGAAAGAAGAATTCCCGCGAGTGCTGGCGGTTTTCAAAACGCAATTGGGAAAATATCAAGCCAAAAATATCTATGGCCCTTATATGTCCAAGCACCAAATGGAAACGGCATTGAAACTCATCCGTCGGATTTTTCCATTTCACTCCATCAAAGCCAAAACGGAAAAGGGCTGCCTAGATTTCCAGATCGGGCGCTGTCCAGGTCCATATGCGGGAGCGATCTGCAAGAAAGACTATCTCAAAAATATTCACGGGATTGAAATGATTCTGCAAGGAAAAAAGAAGGGTTTGCTCACGGAACTCAAAAAGCAGATGAAAATTTTTTCGAAAAACAACGAGTTCGAAAAGGCAGGGGAGGCGCGCAATAGGATTTTTGCGCTGGAACATATCCGGGATGTGGCACTCATCGCAAGTGATGAGAATTTCCAATTTCCAACCCGCCTGCCGAACGGGCAGATTTTCAATTTCCAAAAAATGAGAATTGAGGGTTATGATATCTCAAACATAGCTGGCGATTATGCGGTTGGTTCAATGGTTGTATTTACAAATGAGAAGGCGGATAAAAACGAATACCGAAAATTCAAGATAAAAACCGTTGCCGGAATTGACGATGTGGCTATGATGCGAGAAGTTTTGATGCGGCGTTTCAGAAATAACTGGTCAAAACCGGATCTGATCCTACTCGATGGAGGAAAGGGACATCTCAACATGGCACAAAGCGTTTTGAATGATTTGAAACTGGATATTCCGATCATTGCGGTCGCCAAGGGCCCAACTCGGAAGAAACTGGACATACATCACGGCAAGGAAGCTTTGATCTTCCAGAATATAGTCAGCGATGAAAAATTGGTCGAACGAATCCGCGACGAAGCGCATCGTTTTGCCATCAGCTATCACAAAAAATTGCGGGCGAAAAATTGGAAAGAAAGATAGAATAAAAAACAAACCCCGACATGACGCCGGGGTTGGTTTTTTTAGATGACTATTTTTCTTCCGGTCCGCAAGGATGGCCGCAATGGGAGCAACCGCAGTGGGACTCTTTTTCGTCACTGCCACAAGTGCAGCTTTCCATTGGCTGGCCACAGCCGGGGCATTTTTCGTCCATATTTTTTTTATATAACATTTAACATGTAACATGTAACACAAATACTGAAATAATATTAGCGCTTTTGTTACATGTTTCGTGTTACATGGTTTGTGATTTTTTCCTCTCCGTTCCTTAATACGTTGACATTGCCGTTTTTTATTTCAACCAAGGTCGACGGCAAGGACTTTATTTTACCACCGTTGACGCAGAAGTCAACCCCGTCAGGCGCAAAAATCGGTTATTTTTTAAACTCAACCGTTTTCAAAATCAAGTCAAACATTTCCCCGATGTCGCTTGAAACCGAAGCGCCGATAGCGTGAAAGCTGAACAAAATGACATGCGGGATGCCGTTTTTTTCAAATTCCACCAGAACCAGCCGGTTTTGACTGTCTTCGGGCGGGTCAGCAGTCGGATCGCCGGAGAAATAGGTGATCTTGGCGTTTGCGCAGCCAACGGTCATATTTTTGTGACTATCTTCTTTGAAACCATAATAGTCCGTCCCGGTCATGATGCTCGATCGCCATTCAAAAGATTGCTGGTCAGCGCCGCTTCCCAGACCGGTATAGTCATCTTGTTTTTCGCTGCCTATCCAACTTTTCGGATATTGGAAAGAATAGCCGTATTTCGTGTTCGTGAATGTTTTCCAATCAGCCTTGTTGAGATTTTCTTCGTTGGTGAAGGTTTGCGGGCATTCAGAAGCACTTTGAGTTTCAGGTTGATTTGAAGATTGGTTTGTCGCGTTCTGGCTATTTCCATAGGCACTTTCGAGATTCCGGATTTGCTGCTCCAGGGCTTGAGTCTGTCTTTCCTTTTGATCGGAATATTTTTTCCAGACAAAGAATCCTATCCCGAATGCGGCAACCATCAAAAGAAAAGCCAATAGCAATAGCGCAATCAAAACAACGACTACGGTTTTGTTGGATTTGTTGACGTTTATTTCCTTTTTTTCGTTCATATTTTTGTTTTAGCGATTAAGTTGGCTAAATTATACCATTTTCTGGTATAATAAAACAAATTTACTTTTAAAATAAAAAAATGCTAAAAACAAAAATAGTCGCGGGATTGCTTGCTTTGTCTTTTTGTCTTCCGGTTTTCGCTGCATATGATGGCACGCAGCAAGTGAAAGCGGTGATAAACGGGAAAAAGAAAAATTATAAAGTGCCGGTTGATTCGTCGGTATATCAGACGCTTTTCAATTTGCCTAGTTATACTTGTGGGGAGCTTGGGTATACCACGGAGGCAGACCAGTCTGCCTGCTATAATTTCATGTTCCTTGATCGTGCCGACCAGAAAGAAGCGCTGAAGCCGCTTGTGAACTGGCTTAACAAAAAAATAAAAAAATCCGGTGATCGGGTGCGGGCGGCGGCGAGCCTCGTTCAAAATATTCCTTATGATGACAACAAAGCCACGGGCGAAGAAGAAGTGGCGACCGGCCGGGGGCACGGTACGCGCTATCCCTATGAAACGCTTTATGAAAATTCGGGAATATGCGGAGAGAAATCATTTTTGATCGCTTATCTCCTGAAAGAGCTTGGCTACGGCACGGCGACAATGGTTTTTCTCTCTCCGCTTCATCGGGTGGCGGCCGTGAAATGCGCCGACGCCTATGATTTTCGCGACACGGGATATTGTATAATTCAGCCGAATTACAGAAAGATGATTACATGGGAAGGCTCACAGGAAGACGAAGATCCCTATCAAATCACGGTTCTTTCCGGCGGAAAGACCTTTGGTGCCAAAAGTGATTACAAGGATTCGCGAGAATATTGGAAAATAATGAACAGCATTGATGCTGGAACATATACGGCCAAGCAAGCTAAAGCCTATAGGAAATTGATCAAAAAATACGGATTATAGTTCGACTATGCGGAAGAAGTTAATCGCTCAATAATTTTTTGCAAACCCTCCCAGTCGTGAATGGAAACCGAGAAAACATCGGGATTTATTTTTCGCATTTGAGAAATTTTTTTGCGAGCCTTTTTTTCGGATATCAAGTCCGATTTTGTGAGAAGTACGATCTCTTTTTTTTGCGTCAATTCCGGATTGAAATCCCCGAGTTCTTTTAGGACGATTTTATAATCTCGCATTGGATTGTCTGATTCCAGGGAAATGCAGTGAAGGAGCATTTTTGTCCGCTGAATATGCTTCAAGAACTTTATACCCAGTCCTTTGCCGCGGGATGCGCCTTCGATGAGGCCAGGAATATCAGCAATGACAAGGTCTCCCAAAACGCCGAGATTGGGCTCAAGCGTCGTGAAAGGATAGTTGGCGACTCGAACCTTCGCGTTGGTGAATTCATTGAGGAGGCTTGATTTTCCGGCATTGGGAAGTCCGACGAGTCCGACGTCGGCGATGAGGCGCAGTTCGATCGCGAATTCAAATTCTTCTCCGGGATCGCCTTCTTCAAATTCTTCCGGCGTGGTATTTCTGGACGAGCGGAAATTGAAATTTCCTCTTCCACCCGAGCCGCCTTTGGCAGCAAGAAAATTTTCTCCGATTTGGGTTATTTCGGAATATTTGTCTGTTTTCAGATTGTGGAGCACGGAGCCGATCGGAATCGTCAAAATCAAATCTTTGCCATTGTGTCCCGTCGATTTGTCCGCTTTTCCGTTTTTTCCAACAGGCGCGAAGCGTTCCCGCTTGCTTTTGTATTTGTTGAGCGCCGTGAGATCCGAAACACCCAAAAATATGACGTTACCGCCGTCTCCGCCCCGTCCGCCGGTCGGACCGAGGCTCATTTTGGTCTTGTTGAAAGCAACCACGCCGTCTCCGCCCTTTCCGGCTCGGACAAAAATTTTTACTTCATCTGTGATCATAAAAGTGTTTTTTTGTTGCCCGGGTAGGATTCGGACCTACGGTGGAGGCTTCAAAGGCCCCTGCCTTACCGCTTGGCTACCGGGCAGTCAATCTTTCACTATTTTTCCTCCGAAGATATCGGCGGCCTCTTGAAGCAGGCTTTTTTTCTCTTTGAAATCGGGATATTGAACGGCAAAATCTTTTTCGGTGATGGGTTTCAACTTCAAAGCAACGCCTGTTATCTTATCAATTGCCTTCTCAATTGTCAACCGGTTTTGCGTGTCGGAAATTTTGTCGTTATAAAAAGAATATTTCGTGCGAAGAAGCAGATACTTTCCATCGATCAGAACCGGCTGGCACATCTTGAGGACAGAGGAGAGGGAATGATTGTAGCTTTTGAGAGAATCGATGATTTCGCGCCAGTTGGAAATGACGAGGTCAAGATCGTCAGAATTGTTTTTTCCCGTTGCGGCCGGTTTGACTTGAGTTTTTTCAGCAATTTTTTTTTCGCTAGTCTTTGCGACAGGGGATGGAGATTCATCTGTAATCTCTTTTTTTTTATCATCCAAAAATTCAGCTCTCGGGTATGCCGGACTTTGCGAAGCCAGCTTGGCTATGCTGAC
>JBAZUC010000024.1:0-12008 GCA_041661585.1 Parcubacteria group bacterium | reverse complement strand
TGAAGGCGATCGGCCATTCTTGATCGGCCGGATTGAAATAGATCACATCGTTGATGCGGCTGGCAGGAACGGCTTTGAGAACTTCTTCGGCAAATTCTCCATGCGGATCGACAATGGCCACTCCGCGGCCGTTTTGAATGTCCTGGATGGCCATATTCTGGATCATCGTCGTCTTTCCGGTTCCGGTTTTCCCCACGACATAGAAATGGCGCCGCCGATCGTCCTCTTTGATCCCGAAAACACGTTCCTGTCCGCGGAAATTGGTCTTGGCGAAAGTTGTGATTTTTTCGTTGTGCATAATTATTCTATTGGCAAATTGACCGGTGCGCCGCCTTTTTTGGCTTCAACGCGCGAGATGGACGGCGACAACACGGACATATCCGGCATATGAAAGACCGTCGCCAGCTCTTCCGAATTCAGCACAAATCTCGGTCCGTCCGGATCGCGATCAAGATATCGATTGAAAATTTTTCGCTGGGCAAAACGCATCCGGGGTTTGACCCAGATATAGTTCGCGAAAGTCTTCGTTTCATTGTCATGCGCAAAAGAATTGAGCATCGCGTCATTGAACTGCTGGATCGCCCCGTTCACTCCCGACAAAAAACCCCGGTCAAATCCTTCGCGCCGGCCGACATAGATAAAGCGCATCTTGGTCCGATATCCCTTCTTTGCGATACTTTCTTCAACCGCTTTGAGCGTTTCCTGTTCTCCGGGCGTGAGCCTGAACATCAAGGGCTGTTCGTCTTTCTTTTTTTCGGCAATTTCATCGACTGTGCTGAAAATGTACATGAAAGCTGAACTCAAGATATCCCCCATTTCAGAAAAAAAACGGAAAATTATCATTGGTTCGCTTTTCACTTCTTTCCCTGACAATTTGTCGGCCAACTTTTTCACGGCTCCCTGCCAGTCTTTGTCGTGTTCGGGAGTGACAACCCATTGAAGCCAGATCTGCTGTCCGGGAGGAAGTCCGGCAATGACATCGGCGAGTTCTGCCAATGGATCGATCATTCCCTTGGTCACTTCTTCCTGAAAATATTTGTACGTCCGGATCGGATAGGCATCGTTCTTTGCCAGCTTGAAGTCCACCCCCCAAAGATCCCATTCTGGATTTGGCGCGTTTTTCGGAACAGACAAGGTATAATCCTCAACTTCCTGAATTTCCGCTTCCGGATATTGGGAATAGATGAGGGATTCGATGAAATTGCGATATTTGCTTTCGAGACGGACATAGAAATGCATTTCTCCGTTCACTCCCTGAATTTCGAAGCTGATGAGGGATTGATACCATTTGCCTTTGATGAACTTGTCAATATAGTTTGGAGTTGACCAAACTCCATGCAAGGCCGCAAAAACCTGTTCCATCGTCCGCGGACTGCGCTCGATGTTGCGAGGGGGTTTGATCTCGAGCACAATATTCTTCATTGTTGAAGCATACTGTCCCCAAGAATATTTTCTCCAGAGAATTTTGAACAGATAAAACAAAACAATCGGACCCGCCCACCACCAACTGATGGAGTACAATAGCCCGATTGTTTCAAAATATTGTTTGAAAAAGGATGCGAAATCCATGATGTTTGTTAAATTAGTTTTGTTTTCTTTTTTTCCTACTTCAGAGAGTACCCGCCCTTTGTTTTTTCAAAAACTTTTTTGTCCGACAAGTTGACGGCAATCGTCGCCTTTTTCACCTTGCGTTTTTTGAGGACATCCTTCACAATTGAATCTTTTTTCAAAAATCCGCCGGCTGATTTGATGATGGAGACGATGATATCCTTCACTGTTCCTTCCTCATATCCCCATTCGCGAAGGGCGTATGTCCCCCGCCCGACCAAAACAAATCTCTTGTCGCGGATCAGCTCATTGTGAACGGTCTGGGGATGAACTTTTTTGTCGCTCAAGCCCGTTTTTTCAACAAGCTGGCTGATTTCGCGGAAATGCAAAGGCTTTTTGCAGTTGAGGAGCACCAGAGTCGCTTTTTCACGCACACCTCTCGGACGTACAAGCGGCCACTTTGCTTTTCCCCAATTGCCGAAAACATTTTTTCCGAATTTTTTGGAAACTTCGAGAAAATTGGTGATTTTTTCCGGATCAATCTTTGCCTGCGGCGCGGCTTGACCTGCAATGTCAACTTTTTTCAGCAATTCTTCTTCCGAAAAAAGCTTCTTTGATTCGTCGAATATTTTTTCGATCTGACTCACAGCGCTTCGGAAGCTTTTGATATCAAAATCTTTGCCTGACCAGCCGTCTTCCATTTCTTTGTTGCCCTTCATTCTTTTGAGGCCGGCTACGGAAAAAACGATCTCAAGCAAGCTTTTTTCTTTTGAATCCCTGGCTTTTCTTCCGAAATATTTTTCAAAAACTTCTTCGATGAGCGTTTCAGATTTTGCAATTCTGCCCTTTTCTTCGATTGTTTCCGAAATAATGGAAAACAATTCCTTGGATTGCTCGGTCTGATCGGTTTTTTTGAGCAGATTCAGAGCGTCGGCTTCGATCTGGCGCACCCGTTCTCGAGTGATATTCAAGCTTTTTCCGATCGACTCAAGAGTCTGCGGATCGCGGTCGGAAATTCCAAAACGGCTGGAAAGCACAAGTTTTTGCTTGGCTCCCAAACTCCCCATCAAATCAGAGGCAATCGTGGCAATATCGGTCGATTTTACTACTATTTTTTGAGGAAAATCAGGATTTTCCCGCAAATTGAACTTGTTTTCAGTAATCATCATTTTTCTCTTTGATTAAAGCTATATTAGCACGAATTAATCCTAGAGTAAAATGATAACATACCCTATTTGCATTGTCAAGTTTTCTCCCATTTCCACCAATCAACGATCACTGCCGAGGCAACGAAAATCGAGGAATATGTTCCAAAGGTGATTCCAATAAGAAGTGCAAGAGTGAAATTTTTGATCGATGCGCCGCCCAGAAGAAAAATCGCAAGCAGCGTTATGATCACTGTGAGAGATGTGTTGATCGAGCGCGCCATCGTTTCGTTGAGGCTGCGGTTCACTGTTTCGTCGAATTTCTCGCCCGAGCCGGAACGCAAAAGGTTTTCGCGCGTCCGGTCATAGACGACGATCGTATCATGCACGGAAAAACCAAGAATTGTCAGCAATGCGGCGATGAAAGAGGAATCAATTTCGATGTTGAACAAATGCCCAAGAATCGCGAATATTCCGACCGTGATCAAAACATCATGAACCAGCGCCACCACCGCTCCAACGCCATATTTCCACGATTCCACCGGCCGCGAAACTTTCCGGAACGCGTAGGCGACGTATGCCGCAATACCGATGACCGCGACCAAAAGCGCCCAGATGGCCTTTGATTTGAGTTCGGAGGAAATGGACGGACCGATATAATCAAGACGGGTATTTTGGATATCCGGAAACTTTTCGCGCAATTTGGCGAGTACTTCCATGTTTTTTTCATCGCTCGAATTGGCATAACGGATCAGAAAGGCATTGTTTTGCGTCGGCGTGATCACCGCATCTTCAATACCAACTTCTTTCAAAGTGTCCTTAAGATCATTATTCTTTATTTCTACTTTCTCATTTCTTATTTCCATCAGCGTTCCTCCTGTGAAATCAAGTCCATATTTCAATCCCCAAACCGAAAGAGCGACGATGGAGAGAAGCATCAATGTTCCGGAAAAGATATAGAAGTATTTTCGTTTGCCTAAGATATTATACATATTGCGATACTAGCGAGCTTAATCACTTGAATCTTCTTTTTTCTCTAATCTCTTGGCTATTATCAAGCCGTGCCTATCCTCCGCCCATTGCCCGATAAGTGCCGTCAAAATGATGCGGACAAGCACGATGGCCGTAAACATCGAAACCAAAACTCCCAAAAGCAGCGTGACCGCGAATCCTTTCACAAATCCCGTCCCGAACCAGATCAATATGAGCGAGGTGATCATCGTTGAAATATTGCTATCGCGGATGCTCGGCCAGGCGCGGTGATGTCCCTCATCGATCGCGCTGCGCATGCTGCTGCGCCCCTTCCGGATCTCCTCTTTCGTGCGCTCGAAAATCAAAATATTCGCGTCCACCGCCATACCAACGGAAAGAATGAATCCGGCAATGCCCGCGAGCGTGAGAGTGATCGACCACGGCGAGACCGAAGAAAGTTTGAAAATGGC
This sequence comes from Parcubacteria group bacterium, assembly GCA_041661585.1. GTDB lineage: Bacteria > Patescibacteriota > Minisyncoccia > Moranbacterales > UBA11712 > JAPLXD01. The sequence continues at coordinate 7,873 of JBAZUC010000024.1, read as the reverse complement.
GATCATGAGAAGGCTATAGATCAAAACAGCGGCCGAAGCAACAATCCCCAGAAAACGGTAGTATATTATCATAAAGATCATAACGAGAATGATTCCGATGATCCCTGCCTTCATTGTTATGTTAAAAGAATCCATTCCAAGTGTCGCGTTCATGCTTTGTTGCCTAATCGGCCCCTCTAGAGGCAAGGGCAAAGCTCCCTCATTCAATCTTTGAGATAAGTCTTTTGCTTCTTGGGGCGTAAAATTTCCCGAAATAACACCTTTGCCATCAACAATATGGCTTTGAACCGTTGGGGCAGATATCACATCCCCATCGAGTACGATGGCAATGGGTTTTCCTATGTTTTCTTTTGTAAGATCCGAGAATATTTTTGCGCCTTCGCCATCAAGTTCAAAACTCACTTCCCACTGCCCTGTTTGAGGATTGGGTACTGGCTGTGTATCTTCTAAATTTTTTCCTGTCAATCCGGTATCAATCAGATCCGGCATTGCCTGCTGCGGCATTGGCAGTGTTTTTTTAGCGAGCAGTATATGCTGGCTGTGCACCTCTTTTTCTTCTCCATCTCCCCTAATTTCGATCAATTTTATTATATGGAAGCCAAAATCAGACTCGACGACTTGCGGAAACACTTGCCCGGGCTCGAGATTGCTGTCAAACAAAACTTTATCGAATTCCGGAACAAACGTTCCCTTTTTCACAAATCCCAAATCCCCGCCCTGATCTTTTGATCCGGGATCTTGTGAATCAAGCTTCGCCAGCTCTGTGAAATTCGCACCGCCTTGAACTTGCTTGAGCAAATCTTCAGCTTTTTGTTTTTGCTGGTCATTGGACTGCTGATCTTCAAGAGAAAGCTCGGTCGGCTGTTCCGGCTGTGGCACTTCACCGACTTTTTTAAATTCTAACTTCGGCGTTTCTTTAATTTGTTCTTTTGCGGTCTCTATATCTTTTATCCCTGCAAGTTCGACGATAAGACGTTGCTCTCCCCCTGATTTCAAGGTTTCCACAATGGGTTCAGCTACCCCAAATTTATTTACACGCTGTTCTATTACATTCTGCAATCCATTTAATGCATCCGACAGTTTAGACGAATCAACGGCACTCGTATCAACTTTATACTCTAAATGAATCCCACCCTGAAGATCAAGGCCGAGATTGATTTTCAATTTCCCAAGCGTATTTCCAAGCCAAGTCGGTTTTTGGATCGGCTTCGGATATGCAACAAGAGCCGTGATCAAAAACAAGATCACGACCAGAGAAAACTTCAGCCAAATTTTTCTTCGGACTGTCATATTTATTCCATGAAACCCTGAATTTCTGAATCTATTTTAGCACAGAAAACAAAAAAAGTCACGCCCCAAACATCTCATCCGCGATTTCATAGTGGCTTCCGATATCCCGGCGAAGGTCAAGCCGGTTGCCGGACGGATTTTCGCGCGGAACAACCCGGATTTTCCCCTCATCGAAAGCGCGCAGCAATTTTTCGCGAAGCAAGTTCACGGACTCGCTTCTTTTCTGGCCGATTTTCACCGAAGCGTTGGCTGTGATATAGCAGACTCTTGACCCGTCGGAGAAAAATTTCCCATCCTGAAATTCCATCGCCGAAGGAATGAGCATGATCCCCTTTTTTTTGAAATAGGCAAGATCCATTTCCATGATTTCTTTTCGGGTGCAAGACCAGGGATAGCCCTTCTGACCTTTCGGTCCGCCCGGTCCGGTGACAAGCGCCATCGTCATTGCAATTTGATCTTGGCGCGTTTCAACTTCAACTTTGTCCAAATTTCCTTGAAGCATCGCTTCGAACAACGCTCCCAGATTTCTCGTTCTCCTGGCCACGACCTGGAATTCCGGCTCACCGGGGCGGATATTCACTTCGCAAACCCGGATTGCCGTCGGTTTTTTGTTTTCATCGAGCGACACAAAACATCCGGGATACAAAATGCACTGGCGAAGATAACCCGCTTTTTTCATCGCTCCAATGAGCGGCCGAAATATTTTTTCACCCGCCATTTCTATGATTTGGCGCGTTTGGGCTGGATGCGGCGAAACTGATCCCATTCCGCCCGTGACGGGATTTTCCGGTCCGGATAACCCCGAAAAACGTTCCGGATAGTCCATTGCCGTCGGCAAAATCTGAAAATTCCCTTTTTTGTCCACCAGCGCCGTGAAGCTGATCTCCATTCCCGACATTCTCGATTCAATGAGAAGCGGCCAATTTTGAGCTCCGCAAAGTTCTTTATAATTATCTTTATAATCCTTGATCAGCCCGTCGAAAACTTTTTTGATCTGCCAGCTGTCCAGGATCACCCGCGAGCCTTTTCCGCCGGCGGTAAAAGGATATTTCAAAACCGCTCCGCCATATTTGTGAATATATTCGAGGCATATTTTCAAAACTGATTCAAATTTTCTGGCGTCCGCGACAGTCCACTCATCCGCGACCGGCACACCGGCCGCGCGCAAAAATTCTTTGGCTTTGATCTTGTCGCCTTCAATGAACGAGGCTTTTTGGGTCAGACCAGCTATTTTTTCTCCATATCCCGCCTTGGAAACCTTATCAATAAGCCCCTGATAAAAAAGATCTTCAGGCAGGGGAATAACAAAATCTATTTTCTTGTTTTTGAAGGCGTCGATGATCGCTTCGGCATATCCCTGGACCGAGCTGTCTTTCGTATCCAAAAAATCCACCGGCCAGCCAGAAAGCTCCGAGAGCGGCTTCATCGCCGGACTGCCCCGGAAAACCAGCCCCTGAAATTTCTCTTCACTATTTTCACTTTTCGCGGTCGAAACCACCAACGCCGAAATCAGCGTTCGGGAATCCGAACCGGCAAATGCAATTTTGATTGGCATAATCCAATTTTAGCAAACTTTTCGCTTTTTTGAAAATAAAAAAAGGGTGATCCGTGAGAATCACCCTTGAGCAAAACATGCCAGCACCTCCTAGTTAGGCTGGCGAGGTCAGGTTTGACCTACAGGCCTGCTGCGGGAAGCGGGTTGCGGCTGTTGAACCAGATCAACCGAGGTTGATACTTGGAATAAGCTCCGGTAAAGAATTGGCTACCCGTACCGGCGAGAATGTTCGCCGAACCGCCGCCGGCCGCCATCCACAGGAAGGCGTTGCCAACCGGCCCGGCCTTTGCCAGAACCGGGAGAACCACACGGCTGGAGTGATGAACGGCATGGTGGCCCACAAACGGGAAGCCCGTATGCAGAACGCCGGCACCGGCGAGACCGAAAAACACCTTGGTGCCGATGATTACGCCATCAATCACATACGGCCGGCCGTATTCAGTCCACACGTTGAAGCCATCCATCTCGTTCCACCGCTGGGTGAAAAACCGATTCACGCCATAGGTGAACATGCCCTCGGGAGCACCGGCTGGAACCTTGAACAGTACGTTCAGGACTCCGCGGATAGAAGCGTTCCCCCATGGAGCAGGTTTGCCCGCGCGCATAGCCATGATGCTTTCGGCCATGTAGTCCATTTCCCCGGCATTGTACCATGCCATGGTTACGCCGATGGGCGGAATGTAGGAGATGACATTGAGCCACTTGTCCTGCGCCGCCATCGCGTCGGCCGCTGCTTTGCTGGCTACGGCCGTCTTGGCCTTCAAGCCCGCCATCTGGGCGTTGTAGGCAGCCTCCCTGGCGACGTTTTGTCCGAAAACGTATTTTCCCGCCGAGGCCACGCCGGCGAAACAGAAGACCACTGCCATCATCAACACTGCCCCTAACCACAAATACCGTTTCATAGCCGCTTCCTTCCTTTTTGCCTTTCGGCAGAAAATTCCTCCCCCGTTGAGAGAGGTTTTGTTAACGAGAAACTTCTAGCTAATCAAAAACTAGCACCTGTGAAAGTCTTGTCAAGCGAAAAGACTTTATATAAGCATGAATTTGACAATTTGTAAAAAGTGTTTTGCAAAAATTTTCTATTTCCCCTTCAAAAATTTCAAAAGATCCTCCACGGTGAGGCAATTCACACAATCTTTTTTCGTCGCAAATCCGCGGCGGGCTTGGGCGATGCCGAGATCAAGATAGTGCAGCTGATTTTTGCTGTGCGAGTCCGTGCCGAAAGAAATTTTGACACCGCGCGCAATCGCTCGTTTGATATTTATATCATTTAAGTCCAAGCGATCCGGATAGCAATTGGCTTCGAGAATAGTTTTGGTCCGCGCCGCCGCTTTGCATATCTCATCAAAATCAAATTCATATCCCGCGCGCTGATGAATTATCCTGCCTGTCGGATGGGCGATGATGTCAATATGCGGATTTTCAATCGCCCGAATCAGCCTTTTTGTCTGGTCGGCTTTCGGCATTTTGAAATTTGAGTGGATCGATGCCAGAACGATATCAAATTTTGCGAGATACTTGTCTTCAAGTGCGATCGTCCCGTCGGGGTTGATGTCCACCTCACAACCTTTGAGGATTTTTATATTTTTCATCGCCTTGTCCACTTTTTCGATTTCGCGCCATTGCTTTTCAATGGTTTTGACGTCCATGGCTCCCGCGATTTTGAGATGACCGACATGATCGGTGATCGCGATATATTTTCTCCCCAATTTCGCCGCCGCTTCGGCCATCTCCGCGACGCTATGCACACCGTCGGAATAAGTCGTATGCATCTGCAGGTCACTCAAGACTTCATCGTATTCCACAATTTTGGGCAATTTGCGAGCAAGCACCAGCTCAATCTCTCCCCGATTTTCGCGCATTTCGGGCGGCATCCATTCCAAACCTAATTTTTCATATATTTCTTTTTCGGTCTTGCCGGCAATTTGCTTGTCACCCTTATCAAACAAACCATATTCGTTCAGTTTCCAGCCCTTTTTGACCGCAATTTTTCGCAGTTCCACATTGTGATCTTTGTTTCCGGTGAAATATTGCGTCGCCGCGCCGAATGATTTTTCGGGAACGACCCGCAAGTCCGCGTCAATCCCAATGTCGAGATGAACCGCCGATTTCGTTTCGCCGCTTGCGATCACTTTCTCAACGCTGGGCATCGAAACAAAATATTCCATAATTTCACGCGTTTTCGTTGCCATCGCCAGAATATCGATATCGCCAACCGTCTCTTTGCGCCGCCGAATTGATCCGCAAATAACAATTTTTTTGACGCTCGGAAGCGCGGAAAGTTTTTTTTCAATTTCCGAAACAAGAGGGGAGACATAGCCGAGCAAAAAACGGCCCCGATGCTCGCGCGACATTTCAATGGAGCGCAAAATGTTCTCCTCCGATATTTGCCCAAAGCGGGGGAGTGCACGCACTTTCCCCGCTCTCGCCGCTTTTTCGAGATCCTTTAGGTTTTTTATTTTGAGATTTTTATAAAGTGACATCAGCATTTTCGGCCCGACGCCTTCCACAGCCGAGAAGCTTTCAAGGTCGAGAGGAGCTTCTTTTTTCAATTTTTCAAAAACCTTGATCTTCCCTGTCTTCACAAACTCTTCGATATGATCCGCCAGCCCTTGCCCGATTCCCTGGATTGCCATCAACCCTTTTGTTCCCGATTTTTTGTAAATATCTTCAAGATCTTCTTCCATGTCCTCAATCAAAATTGCCGCCCGCTCATAAGCCCGCGGCCGAAACTTGTCGTCCTTCATTGTGTAATATTGGGCCATTTCGCCAAAAATTTTCGCGATCTTTTGATTGATCATAGCCATTGAGTTATCTGCTCTCTATTTTATCGTTTTTATAGTTTTCCCACAAAGCCTTGAAAGCCTTGAATTTTTCATCTTCAAGAAGCATCTTGAACGTCCCTTCCGTCAAAATTTTTCCGTCTTTGAAATAGTATATATAGTCGAAATAGCGCAGAAGATGCAAGCGATGAACAGATGAAATGATCGTCTTGCTTTTTAGTTTTTCGAAAATGTTTTCATATATATGGATCTCATTTTCCGAATCCACGCTGCTCGTTGGCTCGTCCATGAAAAGAAATTCCGAGTCCCGCGAAGCCAGAATGCCCCGAGCCAAGGCAAGCCGCTGTTTTTCTCCACCGGAAAGATTCACTCCCTTCTCCATGACATTCGTCTTGAGTCCCTTTGAAAGCCGCTCAAGAACAGTCTCAAAGCGGGCGATTTCAATCGCCTCTTGAATTTCTTTTCTTGTCGCGGCCAAACCCATGGTGATGTTGTCCTCGATCGTGCTGTTGAATATTTCCGGCTCTTGGGGCGCCAATGTCACATGATCATAAACATGCTTCAAGTTTCCCTCGAGCTTTTTTCCATCGCAATAGAGCGTTGCTTTTTGCGCAGCATACAGCCCTCTCAATAGGGACAAGATCGTACTTTTTCCCGAACCGCTCTCGCCGATCAAGGCGATTCTGTTTCCTCGCTGGATTTTCAGGGAAATATCTTCTATGTGGCTTTCGCGCGTTTCATCCTCGCTTTCCGCGTCCTCATACGCAAAGTTCAAATTTTTAATGAAGAGTGTCTTCCATTTTTTGGGCAGAAAATATTTTTTCTTTTGCTGGACATCGCCAAACGCGTCGTTGATGATCTCCGCTGAATTCATCGCGGTGTTGAGCCTGACCATCTCTCCATACTGCCAAGCAAAGTTGTAGAAAGTCCCGCCGACATTCTGAAGATATTGATACAGCACGAACAAGGTTCCGGCAACAATCACTCCTTTCAATTTATATGAGGTATAGGCGTTCATTCCCAAGACCAAAACCGTCATTAGGGAAACCAAAAAGCTGGCCGAGAACCATTTCCATTCGTTCAGCACGGCATTTCTCCTGAAAACCGAAAATGGCCGCATTGATCGCGTTTCAATCTCCTGCGACACTCTTTTTTTGAGCCGGAGCGTGATCACGGTTATGACATTGCTGATATAGTCATGGATCGCCGCCGCCAGTTTGTTTTCGCGCCTGAAAACGATTTCATATCCCTTGATCAGCTTTTTGTCAAAACCGAAAATAACTGAAATTGCCACGACGCTCACTGCCAAAGCAACCGCGCTGGCTTTCCAATCGAAAAAGAACAAAATGCCCACTGACCCCGCCATTCGGAGCACACCCTGAACGACAATGAATATTTGTTCTGAAAAAGTGAACAGCGCCTCGCTGGCTTTGTTGATCTTGTCTATTGTGTCTCCGGAATGATGATCCTTGTGCCACGCGACCGGAAGATCCATCACCTTGTCAAACATTTCTTTTTTATAGTTTTTGCGAACCAAAAAAGCATTGCTGTTTTCAATCACTCTTGAGGTTCCGTGAAAAATCCAGAATCCAACCGTGATGAGGACAAACAATCCCAGATATTGGAATATTTTTCCCAGCAAATTTGAATCTGCGCCCGAAAATTGGATCGCGTTGAATATTTTTCCCGCAACAATCGGCTGTATGAGATAGATCGCGTTCGCAATCACGGAAAGCATGATAAAAAGAACCACCTTGCGTTTGGCGCCAAAAGAATATTTCCAGGTATAGCTGAAAAGATTGACAATCGGATTTTTTGATCTGCGTTTTTCCATATTTTTTCCAAAGCTTGGCTTTGAGGAATTTCGCCTCGCTCAAAGAGGTGAAAGAAAAAAGCCGAGCTTTAGGAAAAATCGACGATATATTTATTTTACCATTTTTTCCGGAAAAATAAAAAAGGCCGGCCTCGATTGAGACCAGCCCATGAAGATTACAGAGCATACGCTCCGGCTGAAATTATTCCTGGAAAAATATTCCTTGTAGGTTCTCTGGAATATTATCCACGACCGTTTCTCGATAGCCGAGGCCAAAAAGAGCCGCCGCAAGATTGCGCATAGCCAGAAGAATATCTTCCTGAAAGGGACCTGTGGGCTGATAAGCTCCCAGTCCTTGTTTTTGGATAACATTTTTCAATTCCTCTTCCGTAATAACCCTCATGCTCTTCTCCTCTTTCTAGAGCATCCGCT
>JBAZUC010000023.1:0-12011 GCA_041661585.1 Parcubacteria group bacterium | reverse complement strand
CAAGAGTGTAATAATGAAATTTTTTTAGCGTGAAACCGCGAAGCATAAGGTTGCAAATTTTCGACAATTAAAACAGGCTGAAAAACCTGCTATATTTTTATTTTTGTATTAACATTATTATACTCCCTTTCATCACATTTGCCAACGTTCGCGTTTTTTTTGGTCATCGAGCTCGTCTTCATATTGGACTTCGCCGGGAGCAGTCCCACCAGCGGCCGGAGCATCCACCAAAATTTCTCTCGGCTTTGATCCGTCCGCCTGACCAATCACGCCATTGGCTTCCAAAATATCAAGAAGCCTCGCCGCACGGGCATAGCCCACCCGAAGCCTTCTTTGCAGAAGCGACGCAGACGCCTTTCCCGCTTTCAAAACCGTATCCTTGGCCTCTTCATACAACTCATCTCCTTCTTCATCACCGCCTCCGACCGCGCCCGTCATTTTTCCTCCAAAATTGATTCTCTGGGGAGCAGTTACCTCATCGTTGTATTCCACATCTTCATCGAGCTGGGATTTGATCGACTTCACGACCCGTTTTACTTCTGATTCGGAAACAAAAACTCCCTGGATCCGTTTCGGCTTTGGAGAACGAGCGGAAAGATAGAGCATATCCCCGTTTCCAAGCAATTTTTCCGCTCCGCCCATATCCAGAATTGTGCGCGAATCAATCTGCGTCGCCACCTGAAAGGCAATACGGGTTGTGATGTTGGCTTTGATGAGTCCGGTCAGAACTTCAACCGAAGGGCGCTGCGTTGAAACGATGAGATGGATTCCAACCGCGCGCGCCATTTGAGCCAGCCGCACAATCGCCGCTTCCACATCTTTGGAATGGCTGGCCATGATGTCCGCCAACTCGTCGATGATGATCACAATATATGGCAGTCTCTTCACTTCTTCTTCTCCGATGATTTCCCCCGTTTCTTCATTGATGACATTTTTTTTCTGATCCGGCTTTATCTTTTCGTTATACGAAAAAATATCCCGTGAACTGGCCTCTTGAAGCATTTTGTACCGCCTTTCCATCTCGCCGATCGCCCATTTCAAAGCATTGGCCACCTTGCCATTCTCGACAACCGTCGGGGTCAAAAGATGCGGAATCCCGTTGAAGGCCGTGAGCTCAACCCTTTTCGGATCAACCAGAATGAGCTTCAAATCTTCCGGAGAATTTTGATAGAGAAGCGAGGTGATTATCGTATTGATGCCGACGCTTTTCCCCGTTCCGGTCGCGCCCGCGATCATGAGATGCGGCATTTCGGTGAGATCGCCGAAAATATAGTTTCCGCCCACATCCTGCCCGAGCGCCAAGGTGAGATTTGTTTTCTTCTCGGCAAACTGGGCGCTTTCCATGAAGTCGCGCAACCGCACCATCGTCGAAACCTTGTTCGGCACCTCAATGCCAATGAGCGACTTTCCGGGAATGGGCGCTTCAATCCGGATCGGATGCTGGGCAAGAGCCAGCGACAAATTGTTGTTGAGTCCCGTGATTTTTGAAAGTTTGATTCCGGCCGCCGGCTTGAAACAATATTGCGTGACTGATGGTCCGACACTGATTTCCCCAATCTCTGTTTCGATTCCGAAATTTTTGAAAGTCTCCTGGATGATCTTGGCATTCGCTTCAATGTCACCCGCTTTTGATTTGCCGGTCGTCCGTTCCAAAAGATCAAGCGGGGGCAATTTCCATCCCGCAATCATTCTTTGCTTGTCCGGCACCATCATTTTCCTGTCGGAAGCCGGCTGCTCTTTTTTCCTTTTCAATATCTCGCTTATTCTGGCCGCCGCTGACGGTTTTTCCTCAATGGTCACTGCAGGTTCTTTTGTTTCTTCTTCGTCCTCTTCTTCGTCCTCCTCTTTCCTTTCTTTCATCCATTCAACGGGCTTGAGAAGCGCCCGAAGCGGCACATTGAGGGCAAGGAGAAGCGATGCCAAAGCGATTGCCGAAAGAACGACCATCCCCGCTGAAAATCCGAAATACTTGAGCGCCGGATAGGCCGCCGCCGCACCCAGGAATCCTCCACCTTCCCCGCCCTTGGCAATGTCAACCATTTGCGAAAGAGGGAAGAAAATATGGACAAGTCCGAGAATCGCCGCGAAAAAAACAAAAAATCCAGCTGCGACGAAAACATAATATGAATCCGTATCCCGCCGAAAATACATGAATCCGACCGCAATCATCAGCACTGGCAAGAGAAACCGCCCAATCCCGAACGCCAGCGACAATATCTTGTTGAAATATGTGCCAAATGTCCCCGCCCCGCCGAACAAACTGAATACGGCCAAAATCGCAAGAGCAATCAAAAAAACCGCCGCGATCGAGCGCTTCGTATCTCCGGCCAAACCCCACTTCTTCTTGGATTTGTATCCGTTTCCATTTCCATTCCCGTTTTTTTCTTTGTCTTTTTTCTTTTTCCGACCCATTTTATTTGATGTTTTGTGAAGACTGATTACTGATTTATATTAGCATATTTCCCGAGAGATTTCCAGTCTCTTGGAAAAAATACGAGGCGTCCGTTGGAGCACCTCTTTTTGTTGCGATGCTACGCGAATATCGTCCAACGCTTTTGAAAATATGAAAACCCGCTCTGGTGATCCAGGGCGGGTTATTTGTCGCCGGTTTCATTTGGAAAGATTTCAAACACGACGTTTTTTTTCGCTTTGGCTATTCCCGTCACGATCCGAAGCTGAATTTTGCCAAGCCTTTTTTGCGGATCAGAAAGAACTTTGGAACTCACTTTTTTCTCGACGCTCTCATATCCGTGCAATCCAAGCAGATCGCAAAGATGCCACCAAAATCCGTTTCCCGTCCTTCCCGGAAGATAGCTCATCATCTCGGACAAGAGATATCTCGGAAGATTTTTTTCGTATATAATTTCACCGACCTCCCGAACGCCTTTCAAATTCCGAAATTCCACTTTGCCTTTCCAAATCTGCTTGTATTTCGAAAGGCGCAGATCGATGAATTTCGCCAAACCCTCCAAATAGAATTTCAGCGCACTGTTGAGATTCAACTCGGCCCAATAGAGGTCGCTCAAAAAAAATGCGCTTGTTGAACGAACTGAAAATCTCAACCCTTGCAGCAAGCCCACGAGTCTTTTCCCTTTATACAGCTTTCTTCCTTTTTGGCTATATCTGCTGCGTGAAGACCAGACACAAAAAGGATTGTGAGTGCCGCATTTCCATTGGGACGTTTGCAGATCAACCATCTCCTGGAGAATCTTGAAGATCTCCGGCGCGACAAGATCATATTGCTCCGGCGCGAGATGGAACGCGTCAATTCGCGGCGCAACATATCGCACGCCGTCGCCACTGAGCTTGCTGCGAGCCAACTTTCCCTCACTGAAAGGACGCGTTCTCCACAAGCCGATCTCCTCCAGAACGACTTCCTGTCCGTATGTTTGCGAATTGGATCCGATCACAACTATGACATTGATTTTTGGATCTTCGTTCCGGAAAACTTGGAATCCTTCTCCGTTTATTTCCAGTACGATCCGGGCACATTGCCTCATCCGCGCTGCATCTTCTTGCGCTCTTTGCAATATTTTCAGCACTATGTTCGCTCCTCCTTGTTTTTTGAGTTGAAAGAACAGTCTTTTATAAGGCTAGCGCCTCGCAATCAATTTGTCAAAAAATTGACTAGTTTTTTAAGAACAACTATGGCTTATATAAAGCAAAATTTGTCTTAAACTGTGGCAAAAGTCTTGACAAACTTCGCTGATCTTCTATACTGACCTGCCGCCCGAATTTGGCCGGCCTAATCAGCCTAAGCGAAATATATGAAACTTCGCGAAAGGTATGGAATGCACGGAGCTATGTCTATCGTTTCGGCAGCCGCTGTGACGGGACTGCTCATCGCACTGAACCTCACCGCCGTCGTGCTGTCGGCGCTGTCGAAACGCTGGTGAAAAAAAATGAAAAAAACTGACGCATTTTGAAATTTGCGTTTCAATGATATTTTTGTTTGTTTCAACAAAAAAAGAATTCCCACAAGGGAATTCTTTTTTATATGAAATACTAGATAATAAATCCTACTTCGCGCGATATCCTGTCCCCGCCGGAATGAGTTTTCCAATGATGACATTTTCTTTGAGTCCGCGAAGTTTATCTTCCTTTCCGACGACCGCCGCATTGATGAGCACCTTGGCCGTTTCCTGGAAGGACGCTGCCGAGAGGAAACTTTCTGTGGAAAGGGCCACTTTGGAAATTCCAAGCAGAAGTTTTTCCGCCGTCGCCGCGTTCTTTCCGGATGCCTTGGCTTCTTCGTTTGCTTCGATCAACTGGATATCTTCAACGATGTCGCCCGGCAAAAGCGTCGTGTCGCCCGAATCAAGAATTCTGACGCGAGAGAGCATCTGGCGAATGATCACTTCGATATGCTTGTCGTTGATCCCCTCACCCTGCGCGCTGTATATTTCCTGCACTTCTTTGATGATATACCGGAAGACCGCTTCTTCGCCCTGCACTTTGAAAATCTTTTTGAGATCAAGGTGTCCTTCGCTCAAAACTTGCCCCTTGGAAACGAGATCGCCCTTTTGCACTTCAAGGTTCATCACCGCCGAAACGACATATTCGCGAACTTCTTTTTTGCCTTTCTTGTCCGGAGCGCCTTCAACGCGGATGATCTTGTCTTTTTCTGTTTCAACAATTTCGATCACTTGGCCGTCGTCTTCCGACAAAGCCGCTTCACCTTTCGGCGGGCGCGATTCAAAAATTTCATCCACACGCGGCAAACCTTGAGTGATGTCTGTTCCGGCAACACCTCCAATGTGGAAAGTACGCATCGTCAGCTGGGTTCCCGGCTCTCCAATGGCTTGCGCCGCGACAATTCCAACTGCTTGGCCGATCTGCACGAGCTCATTTCTTCCCAGATCCATTCCATAGCATTTCTGGCAGATCCCCCGACGGGTGCGGCAAGTGATGACGGACCGGATTTTGATCTTGTCGAGTCCGCTCTTTTCGATTTCTTCGGCTTTTTCTTTTGCGATCAGCTCATCCTTTTTGAACATCACTTTCTTGGTTTTGGGATTGATCGCATCTTCAAGCAAAATTCTTCCCATGATCCTTGAGGCAAAGCTGATTCCAACCACTTCCGAGTCCGCGCGATACATGAAATTTCCTTGCGTGTCGCCGCAGTCAATTTCGCGGACAACCGCGTCTTGAGCCACATCAACAAGGCGGCGCGTCAGATATCCGGCCGTCGCTGTTCGAAGAGCCGTGTCAGCCATACCTTTTCGCGCTCCGTGAGTGGCGATGAAATATTCCAAAACATTGAATCCTTCTTTGAACGAAGAGATCACCGGCAATTCGATCGTTTCACCGGTCGGTCCGGCCACCATACCTTTCATACCCGTCATCTGGACAACCACCGCTTCCGTACCGCGCGCTTTGGAATATACCATGGCATACACAGGACCTTCTTTGTCGAGCGACGCGCGAACAGCTTCTGTTATCTCGCCTTTTGCTCCGCTCCAAACTTCAATGACTTGATTTTTCCGTTCTTTGTCGGTCAGAAGACCCATTTCATACTGGCTGGTTATGGATTTCACTTTCCCTTCCGCGGTTTCAATTATTTTTTTCTTTTCAACCGGAATTTTCAAGTCGTCCATTCCCCAGCTTATGCCGGATCGCGTGACAAGATCAAAAGCCAAATTTTTGAGGTCATCCACGAATTTTGCCGTCCGTTCTCTTCCGGAAATTTCAAGGCAGCGTGCCACAATCTGGCGCAATTTTCCTTTGTCCATTTCTTCGTTCACAAATTCCAATTCCTCCGGCATTATTTCATTAAGAAGCACTCTTCCAATAGAGGTTTTCAATCTCTGTCCATCGATCTCCACTTCAATTTCTGATTTGAGCTCGATATTACCAAAATGAAAAGCAATCTTGGCTTCTTCAGCGGAAGAAAATATTTTTCCTTCGCCCTTGGAGCCTTTTCGCGTATGAGTCATATAGTAGCAACCCAGCACCATATCCTGCGACGGTATCGTGATTGGCTCTCCGCTCGCCGGCTTCAAAAGATTTTTTGAGGAAAGCATGATGTCCCTGGCTTCGCGGCGCGCATTTTCCGTGAGTGGCACGTGAACCGCCATCTGGTCTCCGTCGAAGTCCGCGTTGAAAGCGGAGCAAACCATCGGATGGATCTGAATAGCTTTTCCTTCGATGAGCACCGGCTGGAAAGCCTGGATGCTCAAGCGGTGCAAGGTTGGAGCGCGGTTCAAAAGCACATAGTGATGTTCGATTATCTCATCAAGAATTTCATAGGCTTCTTCCGTTTCAAATTCAACCATCTTTCCGGCGCTTCTCACATTGTGGGCGTATTCTTTTTCAATCAATTTGTTGATGATGAAAGGCTTGAAAAGTTCCAACGCCATTTTCTTCGGCAGTCCACACTGATGCAATTTGAGTTTTGGACCGACGACGATCACGCTGCGACCGGAATAGTCAACGCGCTTTCCAAGAAGGTTCTGGCGGAAACGGCCTTGCTTTCCTTTGAGCATATCAGCCAGCGATCGCAGGGCTCTTTTTTGGCCGGTGGAAGCCGCCACGGATGTCTGGCCGCGCCTTGCACTGTTGTCAAAAAGGGCATCCACTGCTTCCTGGAGCATTCTTTTTTCGTTTCGCGAAATCACTTCCGGCGCGCCGATCTCGATCAGCTTTTTGAGCCGGTTGTTGCGGTTGATGATCCGGCGATAAAGGTCATTGAGATCGGAAGTGGCAAATCTTCCTCCGTCGAGCTGAACCATCGGGCGCAGATCCGGCGGGATCACCGGGATCACGGTCGGCAGCATCCATTCGGGACGAATTCCCACTTGATTCATTCCTTGAAAAAGTTTCAGCTGTTTCAAGAGCTTTTTTTTGTCAGAAATTTTGTCGCTTTCAAGCTCTTTGCCGATTCTCTTGATTTCTTCCTCAAGATTCAAGCTCTCAAGAATTTTTCGAACCGCTTCGGCGCCAATGCCGGCCTTGAAAACATGTCCGTACTTGAGAGAGAGATTGAAATATTCCACCTCGGAAAGAATTTGGAATTTTTTCAAATTTTTCAGTTCGTCCCGTCCACCTTGATAGGCGCTTTTCAGATCCTCTTCGTCAGAATCGGAATTTTTCGCTTCTTCAGCTTTGATCCTTTTTTGCTTGCCTTTGAATTCTACATCCATTCTCTCGAGTGCCTCTTTTCTCGCGCCTTCATCCACTTCCATCACAATATAGCTCGCAAAATATACCACCTTCTCAAGATCTTGGGCTGATATTCCAAGTGACAATCCGATCTTTGAAGGCACGCCCCGCAAAAACCAGATATGGGAAACCGGAACCGCCAATTTGATGTGTCCCATCCGTTCCCGGCGGACGATCGATCGGGTCACTTCCACTCCGCACTTGTCGCAGATGATTCCCTTGTATCGGATTTTCTTGTATTTTCCGCAGTAGCATTCCCAATCCTTGGCCGGACCGAAGGTTTTCTCGCAAAAAAGACCGTCCCGCTCATAGCGCTGGGTTCGATAATTGATCGTTTCAGGCTTCGTCACTTCTCCGTGTGACCAATTCAAAATATCATCAGGACTAGCCAGTTTGAGCCGGATGGAATCAAAATCATTAACTCTGGTATTTGTTGATTGAGCCATAATCTTTTCTATGGAAAAATATTACTTTTCAACTTCTTTTGTTTCCTTGTCCGCCGAAGAGGCGAATTTTTTTTCTTCAATGGGCTCTTTTCTTTCCGGATCAAAATTTTCCCCGGACACATCCACATTGAGGCACAGTCCTTTCAATTCGTTCACAAGAACATTGAAGGACGCCGGAATATTCGGAGCTTTGATCGGTTCGCCCTTGATGATGGATTCATAGGCTTTCGAGCGTCCGAGTTGGTCGTCGGATTTGATTGTCATCATTTCTTGAAGAGTGTAGGCGCTGCCATATCCTTCAAGCGCCCATACTTCCATTTCTCCAAAGCGCTGGCCTCCGAATTGAGCTTTTCCGCCGAGAGGCTGCTGGGTAATGAGAGAATATGGACCGATCGATCGCATGTGGATCTTGTCTTCCACGAGATGGTTCAGTTTCAAAATATACATATATCCCACCATCGTTTTTTCTTCGAAATGATGCCCGTCTTTTCCGTTTATGAGGCCGATCTTTCCGTCTTCAGGCAGTCCCGCTTTTTTGAGCTCCTTTTTGATGTCCTCTTCACTCACTCCGTCGAGCGACGGACTTGCCGCGTTGTATCCGAGCTTTGAAGCCGCCCAACCGAGGTGAGCCTCAAGAATTTGTCCGATGTTCATACGGGATGCCACGCCGAGCGGATTCAAAATGATGTCCACCGGTGTTCCGTCCGGAAGATATGGCATATCCTCAACCGCCGCGATCTTTGAGATCACGCCTTTGTTTCCGTGCCGTCCGGCCAGCTTGTCACCGACAGAAATTTTGCGAAGCTGGGCCACACTCACCTGAATTTGCTGAATGACACCGGCGGAAAGTTTGTCGCCCTGCTCGCGAGAAAATATTTTTATATCCACGACTTTTCCGTGTTCACCGTGAGGAAGATACAACGACGTATCTTTCACGTCTTTTGATTTCTCACCGAAGATCGCTCGCAGAAGTCTTTCTTCTGGTGTCAGATCGCCTTCGCCTTTCGGAGAAATTTTTCCGACCATGATGTCTCCCGAAGAAACTTCCGCGCCGATATGAATGATCCCCGTGTCGTCAAGATTTTTGAGCCGCTCTTCTCCGATGTTCGGGATGTCGCGCGTCACCATTTCCGGACCAAGCTTCGTATCACGTATGTCAACGGAAAAATCTTCGATGTGGATCGAAGTATAGCGGTCATCCTGAAGAAGCCGCTCGGAAATGATGATAGCATCTTCAAAGTTCGAACCTTCCCAGGGCATAAGAGCCACCAAAACATTCTGCCCCAAAGCCAGCTCTCCGTGATCTGTCGAAGCGCCATCCGCGATCAATTGATTTTTCTTGAGCCGGTCGCCCTTTGACACCCGAGGAACTTGGTTCATGCAAGTGAAAGCGTTTGATCTTTCGAAATTTTGCAACCAATAGGTTCTCTTTGTCGGCTTTTCCCCTTCTTTCTCTTCCTTGACCGTCACATGGCTCGCATCCACTTCAACAACTTCTCCCTCATCTTTGGCAAGGATCACCTGGCCGGAGTCGGCCGCGGCTTTGTCCTCAAGTCCCGTCCCGACATACGGCGCCTGGGGAAGAATGCACGACACTGCCTGACGTTGCATATTGGAACCCATGAGAGCGCGGTGAGCATCGTCGTGTTCAAGAAACGGAATGAGCGCGGTCGCGATCGAAATACATTGTTTTGGGGAAACATCCACGAAGTCAACCTTCGTTGATTCGATGATGGAAGGCTTCCCTTTGACGCGAGCTTCCAGCTTTTCTTCAAGAAGCTGCCCGTCTTCTCCGATTTCTATATCCGCGTGAGCGATGACTTTCCGGTCCTCGATCGTCGCGTTCAAATATTCAATTTCGTTCGTCACATATGCCCGTCCGTCTTTCAAAACAACTTTTCGGTATGGAGTTTCAATAAAACCGAATTCGTTTATTCGAGCATAGCAAGCGATATGGTTCACAAGACCGATGTTCGGCCCTTCCGGCGTCTGCACCGGGCAGATACGTCCATAGTGCGACTGATGGACATCGCGTACTTCAAATCCGGCTCGCTCGCGCGTGAGTCCCCCAGGACCCATCGCTGAAAGCCTTCTTTTGTGTTCAAGTTCAGCCAGCGGATTCACCTGATCCATGAACTGGGAAAGTTGGGATGAAGCAAAAAATTCTTTGACCGCCGCCGCAACAGGACGCGAGTTGATGAGCTGACCCGGCACAACCGTCGCCAGATCGCAAGTACTCATCCGGTCTTTGATGTTGCGCGCCATACGAGCCAGTCCGGCCCGGAATTTGTTCTGAACAAGTTCTCCCACGCAGCGCACGCGCCGGTTTCCCAAATGGTCGATATCATCCGGCTCGGCAATCGGATTGTTGTTGAGGTTGATTATTTCCTTGATGATGAGAATCAAATCTTCCGGACGCAAAATTCTGTATTTTTCATCATTCGGAACATCAATATCCAATCTTTGATTGAGACGGTATCGGCCGACTTTTCCGAAATCATATCGGTCAAAATTGAAAAACATTGATTCGATCATTTGTTTGGCGTTTTCAACCGACGCCAGATCACCCGGCCGGATCCTTTTGTACACTTCTTTGAATCCTTCACCCTGGTCTTTGGCCGCATCTCTTTCGATTGTTGCTTCTATATAGTTCGTTTCTCCTTTGTTCACATCGGCAAAAGTTTTGGCGATCTCTTCGTTGGTCGCCATGCCAAAAGCCCGCAGCAAGGATGTCACGGCCACTTTTCTTTTCCGGTCTATCTTCACCCAGAGCGCTCCGTCCAGGTCCGTTTCCATTTCAAGCCAGGCGCCGCGGTTCGGAATGATCTTGGCCCCGAAAAGTCTTTTTCCTTTTTGATATTCCATTGTGAAGAACACTCCCGGGCTCCGGATAAGCTGGCTCACAACGACTCTTTCCACTCCGTTTATCACAAAAGTTCCCCGATCGGTCATGATCGGAAGGTCACCGAGATATACTTCCTGCTCCTTGATCTCTCCCGTTTGCTTGTTGAGAAGTTTCACGGCGCTGCGAAGAGGCGCTTCGTATGAAATGTTTTTTTCTTTGGAAACTTTTTCGTCGTATTTCGGTTCGTCGAGATAATATTCTCCAAAAGACAGCTCCAGATCTTTCCCGGTGAAATCGCTGATCGGATTCACTTCCTCAAAAAGCTCTTTGAGTCCGTCTTTCAAAAGCCAATCATAAGAAACTGTCTGAGTTTCGATCAGATTGGGAAGTGAAACCATTGGAAGACGCTTGAAAAACTTCCTCTTTTGAAGAGAGGACTGCGGGCTGAAGGACTCTTTCACCCCGAGAGTTTTGGCCCCTTGCGACATAAAAGACACGCCACTCTCCAACCTCCGTTTCGAAAATTTCTGGGAAACGGATGGTTTTGGCTAAGTGGTTTTGTTAGAAGTATTTAATTATACTTGGCTGATATATTCAAATCCCCCAAAGTTAGGCAATGATATCGTAATTTATAATCTAGCACAGGCCTTATTTCTTTGCAACCCCTGCAAGCTTTAGCGTTCTAAAAGTAATATCCGCGATCCGATATGTCGTCCATTTTTGCGGCACTTCACTTATTATCGTGTATCCTGAAATTTTGTCAAGTCCCACCCCGTTTTTTCGCAAAAGTTTGTCCAAATTCACAAGCAAAAAACGCGAAAGCGAGTTATCATCCTTCCAGGAAAGACTATCTTTCTCCTTTTTTCCTTCAAAAAGAGAAAGTCTGATGCTTTTGTCTTCGTTTATCTTGAGAATTATCTTCATGAAATTAATTCTAGCACAAAAATGGAATTTTCGAACTGCTATTTCAACTGCTTCTGATTGTATTCCCTCAACTTCTCTCTGACTATTTTTTCCATTTCCAAATGCGAAACAGATCCGGCATTTTTCAAAATTTCTTTTTCGTTCAAAACCAGAAAACCGTCAAGCTTCGTTATCCAGTTTTTCATATGCATCACTCTTTGCTCCACGCTTTGCAATTCGGCGAAAGACAAAAACTGCTCGACTAGCAAATTCAGCCTCTTGAGTTCCAGTTCCGCCAAATAATTTTTGGCGATTTGCGCTTGTTCGCGCGTGATGATTTCGCCTTTCCAATTCGTCAGTCCCAGATTTTCTTTCTTGCTATCGATTCTTTTGGTGATTATTTCCGCCGCCGTGAGTCCGGTGATGGCAAAATGGAATTTGTTTTGAACTGTGGCAAAAAATTTCTGGGCATAGTCGGTTTTCGGATTATAGTCAACACTGGTCGCAAAAACATCCCTCACTTTTTGATAGAAATTGGCTTCGGAAGTCCTGATTCTTCTGATTCTCTCTTCCCACTCTTCGAAATATGATTTTTTCACCCCGCCCTCGGACAGTCTTTCATCATCCATCACAAATCCTTTGACAATATACTCTTT
>JBAZUC010000022.1:0-12658 GCA_041661585.1 Parcubacteria group bacterium | reverse complement strand
ATCCAATTC
The DNA here is from genome assembly GCA_041661585.1 of Parcubacteria group bacterium. Lineage (GTDB taxonomy): Bacteria > Patescibacteriota > Minisyncoccia > Moranbacterales > UBA11712 > JAPLXD01. Next base: position 12,649 of record JBAZUC010000022.1, on the reverse strand, counting down.
CGGAAATTCCAAATTATAAGACGGAAATAATCGCGATGAAGCCGACAATTATAAACCAAGATTTGTCGCTTATCAAATAAAATGAAATTCATCATTGAAAATCCGAAGGCGAGCGTGGCGAATTTTTTTCGCCGGGCGGGGTATGTTTTCCAAAAACAAGAAGGATCGGAAATGGCGTTCGTGCGAAAACTCACTGACCAACCGTTTCCGCGGTTCCATCTTTTTGTGAAAATTGTCGATTACAAATTCCAGGTGAATTTTCACATCGACCACAAGGCGGCGAGCTATGACGGATCAAATATGCATTCGGGAGAGTATGGGGAAGATAGTAAAATGCTCAACGAGGAAACTGAAAGATTGAAAAGTTTATAAAATTTCAAACCGGGCCTGTAGTATAGTGGTAGTACACGGCATTCGCATTGCTGAGACGGGAGTTCGATTCTCCCCAGGTCCACCAGCAGTCGGACAATTAGCTCAGCTTCAGCCAGAGGCTGATCCGCCTCTGGCGGAGGTTAGAGCTGAATATAATTATGTTTTACATTTATTTTGTAAAGAGTTTAAAAAATAAAAAGATATACACTGGATTTTCAGAAAAGCATCCGACTGAAAGATTAAGCGAGCATAATTATGGTTCGACAAAATGGGCCAGGGAAAACAAGCCGTTTAGTATGTTATATTTTGAAGAATATGTTTGTAAAACAGATGCACTTAAAAGGGAGAATTTCTATAAAACAGGAGTTGGTCGAAAGATTAGAAATGCAATAATAAATGTAATGGACAATAAGGACGTGTAGCTCAGTTGGTTAGAGCGCTACATTCACACTGTAGAGGTCCTCAGTTCGAATCTGAGCACGTCCACCAAAAAAATAATCTGGAAGCGTGGCTGAGTGGACGAAAGCGGCAGTTTCGCCACCGCCGTTGGCGGGGTCCCGCCAGAGGCGGGAAAAACTTTAATAAAGATGGAGAGTTGGCTGAGTGGACGAAAGCGGCAGTTTCGAAAACTGCTGTCCTGGAAACGGGACCAGAGGTTCGAATCCTCTACTCTCCGCATCTGTCTAAAATCAGTCTTATCACTCACTTTTGCAAGTGTCTGGTAGGGCTGTTTTAGTTTGAAATAAGCCATTTTTTGATTTTCGACAGAAGCGTTCAAAAGTATTTTTTCAAGGGCTTCACGTTTTTTCAAATCATCGCCCTCAATGAAATCTTTTTCCAATGAATACGGGGACAAAAATACTTTTTTGGTCTGTTCTAAAGTTCTTTCGTTCAATTCGGGACTTTGTTTTTCGAGTTTCTTGAGTTGCTGTTTCACATCCGTTGATTCTTTGTTGAGCGTGCCTAGCTTCGCTTCTATGGCTTCCTTGGTGTACTTTCCAGTAAGTTGTACATCGAGAAGCCGAAGCTCCTGCTCTTGGAGAGATTTGAGCCGATTCTCAAGATTGGCTTTCACGTTTTTAAAAAAGTTTTCGTCTTTTGCGCTTTTCTCTTTGTCGGCTTCATAACAAAGATCGATAAATTCGGGGTCAAACTGAATTTTCGGAAAAATGGAAGCTAGCATTTTTTCCGCTTTTTCTTTTTTCAAATAGTGCTTATGCTGCTGGCATTTCCCTTTTCCGTTCGTGCAGTAGTAATAGACAAATCCTTTTTGCTTGAAGGCGGTGATGAGACAACCGCAAACATTGCAGGTCATAAATCCTCGCAATGGGTAGAAATGTTTTTTGTAGCGGCTGCGATTTTTTCCATTGATAACGTCTTGAACTTTATCAAACAAATCTTTTGAAATTATGGTTTCGTGATTGCCAGAATAATATATTCCCCGCATATACATCACGCCATAATAAAAAGACCTTGAAAGCAATTTGTGAATTCGGCTTTTGTGATATTTGTTTCCTGCTCGTGAGCGAAAACCCTCTTTGAAAAGAATATCGGCAACTTCTTTGAGACTATGGCTGCCCGTAGCGTAGAGCTCAAAAGCACGTTTAATATATTTGGCTCTTTCCTTGTCAACGACAAGCGTGCTGTTTTCGTTTTTGTATCCCAGGGGTGCCATATTCGGCCAGCCTCCTTTTTCGAGTTTCGTTGTTTGTCCCCGCCTAACGTCTCTTGATAAATCGCGAATATACTGATTTGCCATTCCGCTTTCGACATTGAAAATGAGGGCGTTGTCATCGGGCAAATAGCGTCTTTCACTGGTTTGAATAACTTGAATAACGCCCTGTTGTGAAAGCCATTGAAGTGTCCCGCTATCGACTGGGTTTCTTGAAAGCCTATTCAATTTCCAGCAGATGATTCCGTTTGCCTCTCCTTTTTTGAGCATTTTTATCATTTCCGAAAACTGGGGGCGGTTGTCGGGCTTTTTGGCCGATTTTGATTCGGCAAAAACCTTGATGATTTTCAAATCCAAATCCGCCGCCAACTTTTTCATCGTGGTTATTTGCGATTCCAAAGACAAGACTTGCTTTTTGCTGTCTTCGGAGGATTTTCGAGCGTAGAGGATGTATTTCATAGTATCCATAACCTAGCGAAATTATTTGATAAAATCAAGGCTTGTAGTTTTTGAAATTATATCGGCGATACAAACATTCTCCAGTATGGGCATTGGAAAATGTCAGTTTTTCGATAAACTTGAAATTTTTATCGCTGTTTTTCATAAAGAAATTAGCCTCATCGTTGATGATTTCGGTTGACCTTTCCAAATCTTGTGAACAAAAATATTTCTTTTTCTTGAATAATCTTTCGTCCCGCATATCTTTCCAAAGATATTTGCTCAAATATTCCCGCAAGCGGTCGGATTCTCTTTTTCTTTTGATTTTGACAAATCCCTGCCCCCAAATCTTTTCAATTTTTTTCGCGACGACATATCTCAAATTGCACAAAAGATGAAAATGAATCACCCCCCGCTTTTGAAATTCTATCACCGCAAAATACTGGAATTCGGGATATTTGTCTTTCATTCTTTGCGTGAACAGATTAAACAGATGATTGGCAATACTTACGTCGGTTATCTCGCCTCTGAAAGTCAGCGTCAAAAACTTGATGAGCTGGGGGTTGTTGCTGATTATGCGGCGAATTTCGGTTATGGTGCGATGAACGGAAAATTTAGATTTTTCCGTTTGCTTTTTGGGTTCTTTTTTCTCTTTTCTTTTTCGGCGTTTGTATCCTCGATAAATCGGCTTATCTATGTAGCGATAATGCTCGATTTCGTGCCCGGATAAGATGACTTTTTCGCAAATAATCTCAAACATATTTTCCGTAGATGTGTGTTTAACAATCAAGTTAAGTAGAGGAACGCAACGAAAATTTTTCCTCGCCTGCCGGCGAGCAAAAATTTTCTTTTCCGTTCCTCTTTTTAAACGTGGAATACAAACCAGCCATCGAACTCAAATATTCGTCGGCTGTTTCTTGCGAAATATCGACCTTATGTTTTCGCAGGAAGTAGTCAATCAGTTTTTCTCGCAGCTCTTGGCTGAATTTGTATTCCATATAGATTAGGTTTCCCTACCCTATATGTGCGAAAAATCGCCCAAACAAAAAAAGCCCTCGATTCGGGGCTTAAAAAAGCAAAATATATTTTTCACTATTCCTATTTTACGCCGAAAATGACGGCGAAAAATCGTTGTAAAATTCTATTTTCTGTTTGTGTCCTCGGCGAATTGCTCGCCTATGCCTTCAAACTTATCATGCCTGTCTCTGAAATCATCTCTGAATGTCGGGATCGGCACCAATTTCAGTTTAATCCGATACTCTTTTTTCCATCGGTCATATTCTTCAAAGGGGTCTTCTTTGATTTTGAAAAAAGTTTTCAGTTTTTTGGTCAAAACTCCTTTTTGTGTTTTGCGTGCGGTATTATCTTTCTTGGATAATTTCCCAAGCGGAAAAGCTCCTTCGTTAGTCGAGAGTAAATGCAGAAAATCCCAACTTAATATTGCTTTGCTCCCTCTCCCGTCGGCAAATCCCATTTCTTCATAATTCGTTTCGGATATTTCTTTTCCGTTTTCTATTTTCACATCATCATTATTCAAAAATCGGATAGTGATAGATTCCCATTTTGTATCTTTATTTTTGACTTCAATAGTTCCGACTTTTTCCTCTTTCAAAAATGAAAGCACTTTTTTGAAAACCTTATCAAGAAACATCTGATATTTTTCCTTATCCGATTTTAAAAGCGGTTCGTCGGGACTTTGGGAGCGATAGAGCCATTCGGAACAAGCTGAAATATTTTCGGGCTTGATGCCCTCGTGAACCTTGTGCAGATTTTGAAGAGGAAAAAGCGGGTCAAGCTCGTGGAGTGCTTTGGATTTTCTATCTCTCCATCTGTTGTGCTCATCAAGTTCTTTCCCGCCTAAACCATAATTCCAGCCTTTATCCGCATTGAGCTTTATTTTTTCCTGATTGATAATTTCGCCCTCTTTTTCCACTTGGGCGATATATTCTGGCACAGCGATAACTATTTCCACGAATTCGGAAATGGCTTGATAGGATTCAAGCGATGTTTGGCTTTCTTGAAATTTTTTGATGATACTTTTCAGCTTCTCCTGCATACAAAAACCTGATTGATTAAATCAGGTTAGTCTAGCTTTATCTTCGATAATCGTCAAATCGGGTAGCAAATCGTCGCCCTAGTGCGGTCAAGGTAGTACAAAGTCTCCACCTTGACCGCGGGCGAGCGATTTGCTTGAAACCCTGTAAGAAGAAAATGGGATTTTCTTCGCAGGGCGACGAATGGAATAAATTCGTAAAAATAGCGTATTTTGGCTATTTTTCGCGATATTGACATACTATTTATTATGTGCTAGTATATAGTGTTCTTTACAAAACTTAAATTTTACCCAACGTTTCCCTCAATTGTGGATTTCAACTACTGAAATGTGGAAATTATGTTTTTGTTTTCATTTTCAGTAGTTGAATAAATAAAAAATATCCAACCAAGATAAGGAGAAAGCTCAATGAAGACTCGGATCGTTGCCATGGTTCTCGCCCTGTTCGTCTTATTTACCTTTTCCGCTTTTGCCGCGGAAGAAGTTCGGGGCATCCTGAAAGACGTGACCATCTTCACGGATGGCTCCGTTGATGTCTATCTTGTCGGCGAGGCAAGCCCCCACTGGTACCAGAAGGATACTTATAGCTCCTGCGGTATGTGGATCATCGACCGTGAAATCGTCATTAAAAAGACGGACACCAAGTGGCAGATGACGCAGCAATCCGATTTTGTGATTACTGCCTTGCAGCGATTTGAGCGCGACAACCCCCACCGACACCATGTCGGGTACGCTGCTCCCATCGCCTATGGCCGCGGTAATCTCGGCGGCTGGGTGGCATTTTCTACGAGTGATGGCAACATCATTCTGAAGTTCGGACATATTACGGGGTTTACCCCACCCTCTGACACTAGCTGGAAGGTATATGGGGTCAATGACACCACTCCGACAACAATGGTCGCGGGAAACTGGTTGCCGGAGCGATGGCAGGACGCCACTTCGGAAAAAAGGAAGGAATTTTTCAGCCAGGTGGCCAGTAGGCTGAACCTGCATGTGGAGGAATATCTCTAATCCTCCACAAAAAGCCGACTCTATATCCGGGCGAGGATTATCATCATCCTCGCCCCAACTTCCAAGTTTATTTTTTTAAAGTAAATTTGGAAATATAAAAAATCTCTATTTCAAAGTAGAGATTTTTTGTTAGAGATGTTTTTCTTTTTTGGATATTTTACTTCTTTATTTCGTCCAATGTTTTCTGAATAAGTGCGTACGTTTCCTCATCTCCCGCAGCTTGGGCAGCCTCCCCGAATCCTTCCAAAGTACGTCCGACTCGTTGCGTGAGTTCCGAATAAACCTCTTTGAAATTTCCAAAAACATGACGAGTCCAATTTCTTTCATTGAGAAAACGAGGATTGCCTTGTTCATCGTATGAATATGCTTGCTCTTTTATGATTTTCATATCTTCCGGCGTTACGGATGGAGCTTTTTCTGATTTTTTCTGCAAATACTGCATATGTTTTCTGAATTCCCGAATGTAATCTTGAGGGGCTGTAATATAGCCTTCCGCCTGGTGATTGCACGTTCCGTAGTACATTGCCCGATTTGATAAATTTCCTATAATAAAAGATCCCCTACGATCTTTCAAATTTTCAACAATATGAGCCGGTACTTTATGCGTTAACTCGGCGTAGGCCGCGATGCCACAATCTTTTGACAATTGTAAATAATCAGCTTCCTGTTCTTTCTCAAAATCCGCTTGTTTGTCCGCGTCTTTGATGTTCTCACTAAATTGTTCAGGAAATCCCTCTAATGATTTTTCACTCATTTTCTTCTCAATAATTATTATATCTGTTTAGATTTTAGCACAAATAACGACTTTTTACAATAGCTTGTCTGTTTTCTTCATTATTGGCAAAATCCCGACTCTTGTGTAGAATAGCAATATTGGGCAGTTAGCGTTCTCACTTCGTCCCACGCTGCCCGAAAGTGTAAATTGGTGCTGGGGTGAAAATCCTCCCGCTTCCGCCAGAGGTTTCATGGAAAACACCCCGAGCGGGGTGGTTTTCTTTACATTTCGCTGTTTCACTGCTAATCTGAAACAAGGCTTATGTTGAGTATAATTCAAGAAAATTCAGGAATTGGCGTGATTGGAGCAATCGTCGCCGCGATTGCGCTTTTGGTCTGGAATATATTTTTGCAGATCGGTGCGAGCCGGATGAAAAAAAATCAGGAACAGCTGTTTTCCGGAAAAAGCGGAACGGATCTTGAAAAAGTGATCCTTGATCACGGAAAAAGTCTCAAAGAACTCGATCGCGACATCCAGGATCTTTATGGAATATCAAACCGAATCCACGATTTGGCCGGTCGGTCGGTGCACAAGGTCGGAATGGTCAGATTCAATCCTTTCAAGGATCTCGGAGGCGATCAAAGTTTTGCTATCGCGCTTCTCAATGGGGAAAATTCCGGATTTGTGATTTCAGGGCTTCATACGCGGGAGGGAAATCGGGTATACGCGAAGCCGGTTGAAAATGGAAAGGCCGTAAAACATCCGCTCACGGAAGAAGAACAAGAAGCCATCAAAAAAGCGACGGCGGGCGCGGAAACAATTTCTAAAAAAGCATAAAAATATTTATGGAAGAAGTTGAAGTAAAAAAAATTAAAATTCCATCCCTGGTAACCGTGAAGAAATTCGCGGAACTTTTGGATACGGGAATTTCGGATGTGATCAAGGAACTCATGAAGAACAAAATCCTGGCAACAATCAATGACGAGATCGACTATGATACGGCGGCGGTCATTGCTTCGGATTTGGGATTTGAAACCGAAGAAGATCTTGAAGCAACCGGGACGGGTACGATGACGCTTGAACAACTGGATGAAATTCTCAAGAAAGAAAAAGGATCGGGAAAAAATTTGCGCCATCGCGCGCCAGTGGTGACGATCCTTGGGCACGTGGATCATGGAAAAACGACGCTTCTCGACGCTATTCGAAAAACTTCGGTTGTTGAAAAAGAAGCCGGAGGAATCACGCAGCATATCAGCGCGTATCAGGTGAAAAAGAAGGGCGAGCTGGTCACTTTTGTCGATACTCCGGGGCACGAAGCTTTTTCGGCGATGCGCGAGCGCGGCGTGAGTATGGCCGACATCGCGATTTTGGTCGTGGCGGCCGATGACGGAGTGCGTCCTCAAACCGAAGAGGTTATACAATATCTCAAAGACAAAAAAATTCCAATGGTCGTGGCGATCAACAAAATAGACAAGCCCAATGCGAACATCCAAAGAGTGAAACAGGAGCTTGCGGACCGGGAAATTGTCATCGAAGACTGGGGCGGAAATGTTGTGGCTGCTGAAGTTTCCGCGAAACAAAATCTGGGGATAGACGAACTTCTTGATATGGTTCTTTTGGTCGCTGAAGTCGAAGATCTCAAAGCCGACAACAGAAGACTTCCGCTCGGGGTGGTGATCGAGTCGCATCTTGATCCGAAAAAAGGGAATATGGCGACAGTGCTTGTGAGGACAGGAACATTGAAAGAGGGGCAGGATATTTTGGCCGGCTCCGTTGCGGGAAGAGTGAGAAGACTTGAAGACTTCAAAGGCCGACAGATCAAAGAAGCGGGTCCGTCGATGCCGGTGACCGTTATCGGTTTGCACCAATCGCCGAACGTGAATGATGTTTTGCAGGGAGTTGCCGATCTGAAGTCGGCCAGAATGTCGCAAAAAGAAATGCAGTCGAGCGAGTTTGGCGGAGTGAAAAGATTTGACGCGCAGCAGCTTGGGAAAAGCATCGAAGATCAAAATGTGAAAAAATTGAACATTGTTCTCAAGACGGATGTGCAAGGTTCGCTCGAAGCGATTGGCCAGATTTTGGGGGCGATCAAATCGGACGAAGTTACGATCAACTATATTCATCAAGGGGTGGGCGATATCACTGAATCGGACGTGAAGCTCGGACAAACTTCGGGAGCGGTCGTTTTCGGTTTCAATATTCAGCCGACAACGGTTGCCAAGCGGCTCGCAGAGATGAATAAAGTCGAGGTCAAAAGCTATAAAGTTATCTATGAATTGGTGGAAGACATCAAGAAACGGCTGGAAGGAATGCTGGGAGAGGAAATCGTGAGAACCGACCTTGGAAAACTCAAAGTGCTCGCTGTTTTCATGACTGGAAAGAAGGATATGATCGTTGGTGGAAATATTGTTTCGGGAAAAATGAAAAACGGCGAGTTTGTTGAGGTATTGCGCGAGGAAAAAGTTTTGGGACGGGGAAAGCTCAATAATCTTCAGCAAAACAAGATCAATGTCGACGAAGTGACGCAGGGGCATGAATGCGGGATCACGTTTGACGGAGAAACAAAAATCAAAGAAGGGGATACGCTAGTTTGCTTCCATGAGGAAGTGGTGAAGAAAATTTTGTAAAATCGATATGTCTTTACGCATAGAACGAGTCAACGAACTGATCAAAACTTCAATTGCTGAGATCATAGCCCGGGAAGTGGAATTGCCTCCCGGAGTTTTTGTAACGGTCGCAAAGGTTGACACGACGCGCGACCTGCGCTATGCTCAAGTGTTTGTGAGTGTTTTCCCGGAAAACAAATTCGGCAGTGCCATAAAAATACTCAGCAAAAAATTATACATTCTTCAAGGTTCGCTGAACAAAAAGCTTCATATGAAGCCGCTGCCGAGGATCGAATTTGTTTCCGATCATACCGAAGCAGAAGCGGACAAAATTGAGAAGCTGCTAAGAGAAATATGAACTACAAATTTGCCAAAGAATTCAACCAAATAAAAAAAGAATTTGAAAAGTCCCGAAAAATTCTCCTCGTCGCCCACTCGCGGCCGGATGAAGATACTATAGGGTCTGTTTTTGTCTTAAAGGAATACTTGAAAAAGACGCTTGGAAAACAGGCGGATGCTGTTTGCCTTGATACCTTTCCCGAATATCTCAAGGATGTTTTTGAAGGCGAGGAATTCACGGACTTGGGAAAAATTGAAATAGAAGATTATGATTTGCTTGTCGGATGTGACGCGGTGGAGAGAAGCTTTGAAAAAATAGTAAACAAAAAAAATGAAAATCAAAAAATAATTCTTTTTGATCATCATCCGACACTTGAGCTCAAAAAAATAAAACCGGATATTGTAGTGACTGATGTAAAGTATTCATCAGTCTGCGAGATAATTTATGATTTTTTTGATTTCCATAGAGTTGCTCTAAACAGAAAAATGGCGTCATATCTGCTGGCCGGAATTTTGTACGACACGGGTGCTTTTCAGCACGCCAATACTTCAGCAAAAGTAATGGAAATTTCAGCGGATCTCATGAGAAAGGGCGCTCCGATGAACAAGATTATTGAAGCCACTTTCAAAAACAAGAAATTGGAAACATTGAAACTCTGGGGGCGGGCCATGGAGCGGGCTCAAATAAATGAGAAGACAGGAGCAATTTTGTCTTTCATAACCACAGAGGATATGCAGGAGCTCGATATCAAAGAAGACGACATTGGCAGGATCGCCGAGCTTTTGAATACAGTTGTCGGAACAAAATTTTCTTTGGTCTTGATCGAAAAGGGACAAAACAAAATCAAAGGGAGTCTTCGGAGTGAGTGGTATAAAAACGTGGATGTTTCGGAGATCGCTCAGAAATTGCGAGGCGGGGGGCACAAGCTTGCAAGCGGATTTGAGATCGTGGGAAAAATTGTGAAAGGAGAGGAAGGAATATCGGTCGAGTAATTTCAATTGCTCTTATTATGTACAAATCTTTTGAAGAAAAAATAAAAAAATGCTGCTCTTGCCAGTTGCGCGGGACGTGCGCGCAGGTTGTTCCGGGCGCGGGAAATCCCAAAGCCGAAATTTTGTTCATTGGCGAGGCGCCGGGCGCGGAGGAAGACAAACAGGGGTTGCCGTTTGTGGGAGCGGCAGGAAAATTTTTGAACCAAATGCTCGAAACGATCGGTCTCAAGAGAGAAGACGTGTTCATCGCCAATGTCCTCAAATGCCGGCCGCCGGGAAATCGCGATCCTTTGCCGGAAGAAGTGGCGGCTTGCTGGCCTTGGCTGCTTGAACAGATCCATTCGATCAAGCCGAAATTGATCGTTCTTCTCGGGCGCCATGCGATGGAAAGATTTTTGCCGAACCAAAAAATTTCCCAGATCCACGGAACAGCGGTGCGCCGCGAACTCGAAGGAGTCGGCAAGCAAGTTTTCTATGTCCTCTATCATCCCGCGGCGGCGCTCTATCAAGGAGGTCTGCGCGAAGTTTTGCTCGCGGACTTCAAAAAAATCCCGAAAGTTCTGAAAGCGATTGAGAAAGAAAAGAAAGAAGATATCAAAAAAGCAAACAGATTCGAAGAAGAAAAGAGACAATCAGCGCTGTTTTGATGTTTTTTGAATATAATATTGAAGAGCAAGACCGTGCATATCCGGTCTTTGTTTTTTATTGACCTCAAGCGTTTTTGGTGGTAATTTTTATATCAGTTGAAAGCACATGGTCCGGTGGCCGAGCGGTTAGGCAAAGGTCTGCAAAACCTTGTACAGCGGTTCAAATCCGCTCCGGACCTCAATTTTATTTCATCAAAAAATAAGCAACAAATAAATTTGGGCGAGTGCTGGAACTGGCAGACAGCCTGGACTTAAAATCCAGTGAGCGCAAGCTCGTGTGGGTTCGATCCCCACCTCGCCCACAAATTTTATGTTTCAAGAAAAACGCAAAAACTTGATTCTCACCGCCGATGATTTTGGAAAGAATGAATTGGCGAATCGGAGCATATTGAAGCTGTCAAAATCGGGAAAGCTCGACCGGGTTTCGGTGATGAGTGATGGCTATTTTGCGCCGGGAGAAATCGAGGAATTGAAAAATACAGGGGTGAAGCTTGATATTCACCTTGAGCTCGGATGGCAGAAAAAAAGGAGAGGGAAGATAAAGGATAACACTGTGCGACAGGGGATTGTTTTTTTGGTGAATCATTTTCGCGCGGGACAAGGGAAAAAAATTCAGAAAAATTGGAAGAATCAGATCGAAAAATTCTGTGAGATCGTCGGCCGAAATCCGGACGGGATCAACTCACACGAGTATGTTCATCTTTTTCCGTCGTATTTCAAAATTGCGATCAGTCTTGCAAAGCAATTTGAAATTCCCTTCATTCGTTTTGGAAAAAATGGTTTTCGAGGGAAAATAAATTTGGCGCATCTGGTCTTGAACAATTTGCGCCGATGGGACAAAAAATATTTTCTTGCATCAGCACTGGATTCGTCCGGATATTTTCTCAGTCTTGATTGGATCGAAGACTTTGAAAAATTTTTCAAATATGTTCCGGATGGAAAAACTGAAATTGCCTGCCATCCGGAAAGAGAGGAAGAGTTTGAAATGATTGAAAAATATTTCTAAAAAATATGGAAGCCCTACTTCTTTCGATAGCAACTTTTGTTTCCACCTATTCGGGCGGACTCTTGGCGGTGAAGTTGAAAAACAAACTGAACCTCATCATGGGGTTCACGGCTGGCGTCATTTTGGGAGTAGTTTTTTTTGAGATCTTTCCTGAAATCATCGAGCAAGTAAAAGAACACGATTTTTCCCCGACGGGGATCATGGTCGCGCTCCTGGCCGGTTTTCTCATTTTTCATATTCTCGAAAAGGCGATTCTCATCCATCACGCACACGAGGGGGATTATGCCGAGCATATTCATCCGCAGGTTGGAGTCTTGTCGGCTCTTGCTCTCATTGGCCACAGTTTTTTGGATGGGTTTGGCATCGGACTTGGTTTTCAAATTAGTCCTACGGTCGGCGTACTGGTTGCCGTTGCGGTGATATCTCATGATTTCACGGATGGGATGAATACCATCACACTGATGCTTTCAAACCGGAACAGCCTCAAGAGAGCGAAAAATTTTCTTTTTCTTGATGCGTTGGCGCCGATGTTTGGAGTGCTGGCAACCCTATTTTTCAAAATTCCTCCAGCTTTTTTGGTTTTGTATCTCGGCTTTTTTGCCGGTTTTTTGCTTTATATCGGAGCAAGCGACATTTTGCCACAAGCACACAGCAAAAAAAGCTCATACCGCTTGATGAGCCTTACTATTTTGGGTGTTCTCTTTATTTTTGTTGTTTCGCGTTTTACCTAAGACTTTTTTCTCTTATATCAGTACATCTATCAAATTTTGACCCGTCATCTCCGACGGAACGGGTAT
>JBAZUC010000021.1:1065-13231 GCA_041661585.1 Parcubacteria group bacterium | reverse complement strand
TTTGTGGACATCGTTTTGCGCGTCATCTTCCGCTTCGATAATTTTGCGGAAATTTTCCAGCGGAAATTTGGAATCGATGGGGATCAGATAATCTTTGAGTCTCACGACCACATCCACTTTTTCCCCGCTTTTGAAGGCGTGTTGCAAAGTATAAAGATTTTTGCTCAATTTCTGGCTTAGCAAATTTTCGAGCATGAACTCTCCCATCACGCCCCGCAGCTTCGGCGCATTCAGTATATCATGCAAAGAAGAAATATCCTTGCTGGCTTCGAAAACCTTCTGCGTCTGCTCTTCCAGCTTCGCCAATTGGGATCTGACTTCGGCATAGGACTTGCTGGCATTGTCCAATCGATTGGTGTTTTCGCCCAGCCGCTGGTCGACGCTTTTTTGAATGTTACTGAGGCTCGCGCTGAAACTGCTGGAAAGCAATTGGATCTGGTTGCTGATATTGCTTGTTATGTCGCCGTTTTTGCTTTCCGCGTCCTGTTTTTCAGAATCACCGATTTTTTTTCGCAAAGACAAAACAAATCCGGCCAGAGCCAGAATGATAAATATCAGTGCTATTAAAACAATCTGAAGCATTCTAATTTACTTAGTCCGTCGATTTGAGATTTCCTTCAGATTCGACACCTTGCAGATGATTTCTTCGTGCGGTCCTTCCAAGAAATCCATGATGAATTTGTCCAGCATATCCGTGCGATATTTGAATTCCTCCGAACCCATGATCGAATAGTTGATCTCTTTTCCGACTTCCGCCTCCATATCCTCGAGAAGATGTTTGAGCTTCGCGCGGCTCATTTCATCTCCGACGATCAAAAGGTCTGCCTGACCTTTGGCATAGTTCAAGAACACGCCTGACGTGAGCGCCAGTTTCACTTTTCCGAGTCCTTTTATCCGGCTCAAACTCCGGCACTCCGGCATCGTGTTTGATTTCACAACCAAATTTTTGATCTCCGGATAGAAAATGAAGTCCGTGTTGGTCTGAAAATATTTTTTTCCTTTCCGCGTTCGGACGAATATCATCTTCATTTTTTCAAAACGATTCAGCTCTCTCGTGATCTGGGACGAGCTCATTTTGTTTTTTTGCACCACTTCTTGCGCTGAATATTCGCGCTTGTCGTTCAGCATGAAAAATTTCAGGAGGCGCGACCGCACCTTTGAGTCAAAAAGCTGGGAAAATAGTTCGGACATATGAAAAATATTAGCTTATTAATCTGCCGCCAGTATAAAACAAAAAGCGGAAAAAGTCCACTTTTGCGCGACGCTTCAATTTGCGCCCCTTCTTGAAAAATTTGTAATTTTTCCCGCTATTCCCTATAATGACCTCAAGAAATATATGTCTTCTCAACCCAAAAAAAGGAAAAACGGATATCCAAAAGGCCTCTTTCGGGATATATTTTTCTCGGCCACGCGGGAACTTTCTCCATTCGGAATGGTTTTTGTGTATGAGCCGGAAAATTTCGAGCAGCAAAAATTGGGAACGCTTTTTGGTATCATCAAAATTTCCGATACTTCGGAAGAATCGTCCTTTGTTGCCAATCTTCTCGCGTCCGTCCTCAAAAAAGAATATTTTTCAAAAACCGACCGCTCGGCTGACATCGCTTTTGAATCCGCCCTCAAAAAGGCCAACATGGCCCTTGCTGAACTCGCGCGGCAAGGATCAGTGAAATGGTCCGGAAAGATAAGCTTCGCGGCCGGCGCGCTTGAAAAAAACAATCTTCATTTTTCAAAACTCGGCGCAACCGCCGCTTTGCTTCTTCGGGGCGGAATGATCGCCGATATCGGAGAGGGAATGGGCATTGAAGCAGAAGGGGCTGATCCGCATCCGCTCAAAACTTTTTCGGATATCTCAAGCGGAAAAATAGAATACGAAGACTGCCTCATTTTCGCCACCAGTGATCTTCTGGATATTTTTTCTCTTGAAGAAATCCGCCAAAATGCCGCATTTTTCTCGCGCGATGAATTTCCCGAAGTCATTTCGGCGTCCCTCATGGCCAACTCCGAACTTTCCGGGGCGATTGTCGTGAATATGATTTCAGAAGAAGAGGCGCTCCAAGCAATCACGCAGCAACCGGCCAAGATCGAATATTCCCCCGCTCCCAAGATTCCGGAGTCAAAAGATATTTTCCCCAAAGAAAAAACTGCGCCAAAAAGTATTCCGACCGCCGTTCCCGTTCTTTCAGAAGCCGAAAAGAAAAAGCACCTCTATATGTCCGAAACGGAAGAAATTCCTCGAAAAAAATTTACGGAAAAAATATTTCCTCCGATGCAAAAAACAGCAAGAATTCTTGGAGGCAGCGCTGTTCGTTTTTCAAAAAACATAACTTCATCTCTGCGACAAGTGAATCTGGGGGAAAAAATATCTTCCGTAAAATCAGCGGCAACAAAATCGACTGGGAATCTCAGAAGCATCGACTGGAAAAGAATGAGTCCCAAGATTTTGATCGGGGTTGGAGTCGTTCTCATCATCGTCACCGCTTTCTTTGCTTTCAGGAGCAAAAATGTTCCCGCGCCGCCCGTGGCAACTCCGGCGCAAAATGTCGCCCCTGCCGTCGCAACGCTGGATGACATTCAAGTGAAGAATGTGGAAAATATTTCCGAGGTCGCTTCTTTGCCTTCGGGAAGCCGCGAATTGGTCTTCATGGGCGACTCACTTTTTGCTTTGAATGCCGACAAATCAATTTTGAAAATCAATCCAGCCAGCGGTGAAACTGAAAATACGGATAGCAACGTCTCCGGCGGAAAATTCTCTCTTGCAACCGCTATGCCGGATCTGGGTACGATTTTCATCCTGACAGATGACAAAAAAATGATTTCTTTCACGCCAATCAACAAAAAATTTCAGGAAAACGTCATCGCTTTTCCGGAAAACATCAAAGCGGCCGACATGAAAGCCTATCTGACCTATATCTATCTTCTCGACCCAACCGCCAATCAAGTCTATCGCTATCCGCGCGCCGAGGGCGGGTTCGGAGAAAAACAAGATTGGCTGAAAGCTGGGAACGACATAAAGGATTCCGTAGCCTTTGGCATAAACGAAGACTTATTTATCGCAACCAAAAATCAAACAATCCCCTACTTTCAAGGAAAAAAAGACGACAAAATAAATTTTGAGAACCCAAATACCCCACTTGTCATCGAAAAAATATTCGCCGCGCCCGGTCTTGAAAATATTTATGTTCTCGACAACAAAAATCATCGAATCGTTCAGTATTCGAAAGACGGAAAAATCGCCGCGCAATATTGGAACAAATCCATCGCGGGGATCAAAGGCTTTACGGTTGATGAAAAAAATAAAGTCATTTATACTCAAAAGGCAAATTCTCTTTCGAAATTTTCAATGGAGTAGTCAGAGTTAGGGGGATTATACAAAAAAAAGACGGGAATCTCCCGTCTTTTTTTCTTAAGCTATCTTTTGAAACTTATTTCAAGTTCACCCCGCCCTTCGCGAAGGGCGGGGCAGGCCACCACTTCAAACTTTATTTAAGATTAACAGTCGCTCCAGCTTCTTCGAGTTTCTTTTTGATCTCTTCCGCTTCGGCTTTGGGAGCTTTTTCCTTGATCACCTTCGGAGCGGCATCAACCAAATCTTTGGCGTCCTTGAGACCTTGTCCGGTGATTTCACGAACTGCTTTGATCACATTGATCTTGGCGTCTCCAGCTGCTACGAGCTCGATATCAAACTCACTCTTTTCTTCGACCGCTTCTCCCCCGCCATCGGCGGGGCCAGCCGCACCACCGGCCATCATCATCGGAGCCGCCGCGCTCACGCCGAATTTTTCTTCCAGAACTTTCACAAGTTCGGAAAGTTCGAGAACCGACATCTTTTCGATCTCGCCCACAAGCGCTTTGAATTTTTCAGGCACTTCAACTGCCTTTTTTTCCTCGGCAGCAACTTCCTCTTTTTTTACTTCTTCGGTCATAAAATTTGAATTAATTATTTATTATATATAAATTACTTCGTGTCCGCGATTCCTTTCAAAACTGTCACCAGACCCCTCAAGTTCCCGACAAGAACATTCACAAATCCGCTGACCGGAGCATTGATCGAACCAACCAATTTCGCGAGCAATTCTTCTCTCGATGGCAGCGACGCAAGCGCCATCACTTCTGTCCCGCTGATAATCTTATTCTCCAAAACACCTTGCAATAGTTTGAAATTCTTGTTGGTTTTCGCGAATTTCGCGAGCACTTTGGCGGCTGCCGTCTCGTCTTCTTTTCCAATCGCGATCCCGATTTGCCCTTCAAGCCCCAGTACGCTTGCTTCGATTCCGGCATTTTTGAGCGCCAAATCGATCAATTTCTTCTTGGTGACTTTGAAGCTTCCACCGGACATCCGCAACTCATCGCGAAGATCCTTCATCTGGGAAACCGTCGTACCGGCAAAATCGGAAAAGATGATCACCTTCCCGTCTTTGATCTTTTCGGTCAGATCGCTGACAACTTTTTCTTTTTGAATTCTGGTAAGCATAATAAAAAAATCTGCCTTTCCGCAGATTCAAAGAAACAGCAAAACGCTGCTTTTCCTCATTGGGACTTATTTAATGCCCAATTTCTGCGGAAAAATGTGTTATTTAATTTACTTAAATATTCTATATAAAACTGGAAATTCTGTCAAGTCTGCGCATAAAAAGAAAATGGGGCCTAGGATGAAATGCAAATCCAGACCCCATAGAAATGGAGGAGTTACCCCTCATAGATTTTGTAATGGTTATGGGCAATAATTTTGGACTCAACCCATGCGGAATTCTGCAAAGCTGCTGTGCAGACACTGTACGAGAAGCCATCCGTAGGATTGAGGGGCATTTTTTTGTCCGCGACCAACTTGAAATATCCCTCCAGTTTTTCGTCATCGACAATCCCGCACCCGAGAATTATCGGCCCATCGAACATTGACACAGTTTTTTCGGCATAATTAAGGGCTATTTCAAAAGCTGGCCCGCCCGACACTCCGCCTCCCCCGACCTTCCATAGCGGGGACTTGTTGGAAAAAATGAGGTTGTAGGGCACGCTATTGGATATATGAAGCACATCAGCGCCCGCATCCCTCAACTGGCGAGCAAAAATCGGCGGATGAGCCACACTAATCTTCACGATAACGATGAGATTCGGGTAATTTTTTTTCACTTGTTCAGTGCACCGAAGAGCATCTCTTATTATGCCGGTTATATTGCATTCCTTGGCATTGGGACATGAATAGCTCAACTCGATTGCCCAAAATTCTCCAGTCCAGCTGATTTTTTCTTGCAGAATGACGATTGCCTCCAGAATTTCCTTGGTCGCAGGACCCGCTCCATCGGAAAATCCCGGGAAAAAATTGGGTATCAATTGTATGCCGTCCGCAATTGATCGAGCAATTTCCCGGCTGTGTTTTTCCACTCCCTTATTCGTGAGTCCGTAGGCATTGAGCATCCCATCTTCGCCTAGTTTTTGGATATATTTCCATGTCCAGGGACGTCTCAAGTGAAAATTTCCACTCCGCTTATGCCGCGTCATGGATTTTGAAATCCGCGTCGTACCGGTTGCATTGGCCGTACGGATCATATCGCCATAGTCACGATGGGTCGTATAGGGGAATATTCCCCGTCCGTCGTACCCGAGAGCTGTAGAGATAACGATTGTCGATATCTCCTTCCTGTCGCCGAATCGAATCATGGGATTACCCTCCGCTATATTTTTTAGGAATTTCTTTTTAAAGATCAAATTTCATCTTTCGCTCAGCATAGTCCAGTCGCAGACATAGGTCAACCATACGGAATACCACATTATTTCCAACCCCTTTTCTTGCAAAACGATTTCCTGTGGATATCGCAAAGTCCGTACTTTTCGATCATCTCGAAATGCATTTTCGTCCCATACCCTTTGTGCTGCGCGAAGTCATATTGCGGATATTTTTCGTGATATTCAAGCATTATTCGGTCGCGCGTCACTTTGGCAACAATGGACGCGGCGGATATGGAAAAAATGAATTTGTCCCCGGCAACAATGCTCTCTTGCCGGATTGAAATATTCGGAATCGGACTACGACCGTCAATGAGGATGACTTCCGGATTGCTTTTTGTTTTGCTTTTGATGTCCGAAATCGCCTTTTTCATGGCCAAAAAAGACGCCTGAAGAATATTGACACGGTCGATCGTTTTTTCGTCGCAAATGCCGGCTCCCCACTCAAAATATTGCGTGACGAACTCATACGCTTTTTCGCGCTGGCGCGCCGAAAGCGTCTTTGAATCGCGAACCAGCTTGAATTCGGGCACGTTTTGGATTTCTTTGATAATTTCAGGACGCACAATGATGGCACCTGCCACCACCGGACCGGCAAGCGGCCCTCTCCCCGCTTCATCGATTCCAACAACAAACTCTCGCCCCTGATCCCAATGATATTTTTCCTTTTCGAGATGTGGATAAATCATATCGTCAGTATAGCATAAATCTATTGACAGAATATTTATTTTCACGCGAAATTGTTGTATAATATAGTCAACTAATCCTAGCTAAAAACAAAGTGAAAATAAATAAAAAAATATTATTTGCAGGCATGGTTGGATGCGCGGTTGTCGCAGTGATGGCGCTAACTTCTGTTCCGACTCAAGCCGCGACCAAGACGATCAAAAACCTGATCGTGCAAAGCACCGACGACAGCGATCACACGATCAAAGCGGTAAAAAGTGGCCATACTTATACCATCACCGTCGATACGACAACCACAAAAATGTACAAATCGAAATCGGGACACACAACCTTGAAATTTTCTGCCATCCATGACGGCGATGTTTTGAATGTGAAGGGATCGGAACACGACCGCGATGTGACGGCGACCGAAGTCCGCGACCTCTCGACGACCAAATCCGCCACGATGTATGGCGTTGTGGACGAGATCAACAGCACCACCCAGACCGTGAAGATCAAAACCACCGACCGCGGAAAAATCACTGTCGCGATCGTGAAGTCGACAAAAATCACCTACGACGGAAAAAAGCGTGTTTTCAAAGACATTCGCGAAAAAGACAAAGTTCTCGTCACCGGCACATGGAATTCTTCCAAAAAAACCATCACCAAAACGAAAAATTTCGATGTTCTCGTGAAGGATGATTACGACAAGCTGGACTAGATCTGTATTTTTCAGAAATTTAAAAAGGGCCGCGGTTGCGCGTGCCCTTTTTCTATATCACAATTTGAGCTATAATAAGAAAAAAAGACAATCCAAATCCTTAAGGGGAACTATTTTTAGATATGGCAGAAAGCAATAAAGGAGATAAAATAAATTTCACTCATCTTCATGTGCATTCGCACTATTCTCTTCTCGACGGCCTCGCCAAGATCGACGAGCTTCTTGATCGTGCCAAGGAACTCGGGATGGACTCGCTCGCCCTCACCGACCACGGGGTGCTCTATGGCGCGATCGAGTTCTATCAAAAAGCCAAAGAACGGGGCATCAAGCCGATCATCGGCTGTGAGATGTATCTTGCTCCCAATGGCCTTGCAAACAAGCGGGCAAAAATCGATGATGCGCGCCATCATTTGATCCTGCTGGCCAAAAACGAAATCGGATACAAAAATCTCTTGAAACTGGTTTCCATCGCCCATCTCGAGGGGTTCTATTACAAGCCCCGCATAGATAAAGAGTTGCTCAAAAAATATTCCGAGGGACTCATCGGCCTTTCTGCCTGCGTTGAAGGAGAAGTCCCCTCGCTCGTTCTTTCCGGAAAAATAGACGAGGCGGAAAAATCAGCGCGCGAATATGAAGAAATTTTCGGCAAAGGCCATTTTTTTCTCGAACTCCAGCATCATCCGAAATTTGCAAATCAGAAAATTGCCAATGACGGCGTGATTGAAATTTCGCGGCGTTCCGGAATCGGGCTTGTCGCGACGACGGATATGCATTATGTCCATCTGGCGGACGCGCCGATTCAGGATATCCTCCTTTGCGTCCAGACGAACCGCAAAGTGAGCGAGCAAAACCGGATGAACCTGATGGATTTCGAATTGTATATGCGTTCTCCCGAGAAAATGGCCGAGGATTTTTCGGAAATTCCGGAAGCGATCGAAAACACGATGCGCATCGCCGAAATGTGCAACCTCGAGATCGAATTGGGAAACATCAAACTCCCCTTTTACGAGGTGCCCGAAGGATATACACCTGAAACATATTTGCGCGAATTGTGCGAAAAGGGACTTTCTGATCGCTTTGGAGAAAATATAACGAAAGAACATCGGGATCGGATGGAGTTCGAACTTTCGGTTGTCGAAAAAACAGGATATGCGTCGTATTTTTTGATCGTTCAGGACTTCGTGAATTGGGCAAAAGACCAGGGAATCGTCGTCGGACCGGGACGCGGCAGCGCGGCCGGAAGCTTTGTTTCGTATATCACTGGGATCACGAACATAGATCCGATAAAGTACAATTTGCTTTTCGAGCGTTTTTTGAATCCGGAACGAATCTCAATGCCTGATATCGACCTCGACTTTGCCGATGCCAGACGGGACGAAGTTTTGGCTTATGTAAGGAAAAAATACGGAAAGGACCACGTCGCCCAGATTATCACTTTCGGAACAATGGCTGCCCGAGCCGCCATCCGCGACGCCGGACGGGCGCTTGGCTATCCGTACGGATTTTGCGATCAAACGGCCAAATTCATCCCGACAGGAATGTCCATCCGGGATTCGATTGCCGGCGTTCCCGAAGTTTCCAATTTGTATAAATCAGATCCAGCCGGGAAAAAACTTCTCGACAGCGCCTCACGTCTTGAAGGAGTCTGCCGGCACGCCTCAATGCACGCCTGTGGAGTCGTCATCACGCCCGAGCCGGTTGTCAATTATAGCCCCCTTCAATATATGTCCGGCGACACGGAAAATATGGTGACGCAATACTCTTCCTCGACCAAATCCAGCTATATCGAAAAGATCGGCCTGCTCAAGATGGACTTTTTGGGACTCAAAAACCTCACCATCATCCAGCACGCCTTGAAGATCATCAAAAAAACCAAAGGAGTGAAGATCAATATCGACGATATTCCGCTCGACGATGAAAAAGCCTATGAACTTTTGCAAAAAGCGCTCACAACCGGAGTTTTCCAGCTTGAATCGGGCGGAATGAAAAGATATTTGAAGCAGCTTGCGCCCACCACTTTTGAGGACGTGATCGCCATGGTCGCGCTCTATCGCCCGGGTCCGATGGACTGGATCCCAGACTTCATCGCCAGAAAACACGGCCGCAAAAAAATTGTTTATATTCATCCAAAGCTCGAGCCTGTTCTCAAAAATACCTATGGCGTGGCCGTATATCAAGAGCAGATCATGCAAATCTCGCAAGCGCTCGCCGGTTTTTCCCTTTCGGAAGCGGACATCTTGCGAAAAGCGGTCGGGAAAAAAATTCCGGAATTGGTTCAAAAAGAAAAATCAAAGTTCATTGACGGATGCGTGGCAAACGGCATCGAAAAAAAGATCGCCGAAAAAGTTTTCGCGTTCATTGAGCCGTTCGCGGGATACGGCTTCAACCGCTCGCACGCCGCCTGCTATGCGCTCATTGGATACCAAACGGCCTATCTCAAGGCCCACTACCCCACCGAGTTCATGGCCGCTCTCCTCACCTCCGACCAAAACGACATCGACCGCATCGCCATCGAGATCGAAGAATGCCGCATCATGCACATCGAAGTTCTGCCGCCCGACATCAACGAAAGTTTTGTGACGTTTGCCGCCATCATCAAACCCGGCGAAAAAGAGCAGATCCGCTTTGGCCTCGGTGCCATCAAAAACGTCGGCAAGAATGTCGCTTCGGAAATTGTCGAGGAACGCAAGAAAAACGGAAAATACACCAGTCTCACCAATTTTGTCGAACGCATACAGACGAAAGATCTCAACAAAAAATCTCTGGAAAGCCTCGCAAAATGCGGCGCGCTGGACGAATTTGGCGAGCGCAACCAACTCCTTGAAAATTGCGAGAAAATTTTGAATTATTCGAAAGATTTTCAAAAAAACCAGTCATCCAACCAAGCGAGTCTCTTTGGCGGTACCGGAATTGACATCAAAATGCCGGAAATCAGCCTCGAACCGGCCCAGCCCGCGCCAAAAATGACCAGACTCGGCTGGGAGAAAGAGCTTCTTGGTCTCTATGTGAGCGAGCATCCGCTCGCTGAATTTCTCGACTTTTTCCGCCAATGTTCGACGCCGATTTCCGAAATCGACTCGACGCTGGTGAATAATACCGTGACCATCGGCGGGATCATCGACAAAGTGAAGAAAATATTTTTGAAATCGCAAAAATCAATGGCCTTTGTGCAACTCGAAGACGCCGGCGGACAAAAAATGGAAGCCATTGTTTTTCCAAAGACCTTGGAAAAATACGAAACTCTTTGGGAAGAAGGGAATATCGTTCTCGTCACCGGAAAAATTTCCGATAAAGACGGATCTTTGAAAATTCTCGCCGACGAGGCCCGGCGCGTGAATCAAGATGAGATCGATCGATACGATGTTTTGGAAAAGCAACGCAAGCAAGAAACTATCCAAAAGCAGAATGAACAGAAGTTATATATTACTTTGCCGCCAAACGCTTCTTCCGAACTCCTCCGTCAAATCTCTGCGGTTTTGAGTTCCGCCCCCGCCGGAGACTGTAAAGTTTTCCTCGAACTCTCCCAAGGCCGCCTCGAAACGCCATATCGGATAAGTTATGATCAAAATTTAGCAAATAAATTGCAAGAAATAGTGGAAGGGATAAAAATAAGATTGTATTAAAAATAAAATAACATATCATAAAAATCCCTTATAAAAGGGATTTTTTAGTCGTTGCGGATTTTGTTCAAAATGCTTGGCACTGATCTACTCTTGCCTTGCGGCTACCATCGACGCTGAAGTGCTTAACTGCTGTGTTCGAGATGGGAACAGGTGTACCTACTTCGCTAGAAGCGCCAAGCATACTGAACAAAATATTCCTAAATTTTCAAAAAGCCTTGATGACCGGGGCAGAAAATATGAAAAATACGATCGACAAAACCGCGGCCGCCAAAATGGCAGACGCAAACAGAAAACTGGTTTTGTAGGCTTTGAACTTTTTCATAGCATTTCTTTTCTTAGAAACTGCTAATTGCTGGCTTTTTTTGCGATAAAGGATAAATAAACTTATTAGTACTCCTTGGCTGAACACATTGCTGCGCTTACACCTGGAGCCTATCAACCTGGTCTTCTTCCAGGAAGTTATGTTGCCTAATCTTGAGGTGGGCTTCCCGCTTATATGCTTTCAGCGGTTATCCCTTCCGAACTTAGCTACCGAGCAATGCCCTTGGCAGGAACAACTCGTACACCAGAGGTTCGTTCTTTCCGGTCCTCTCGTACTAGGAAAGACTCCTCTCAAGCAACGGCGCCTACAGCAGATAGAGACCAACCTGTCTCACGACGGTTTGAACCCAGCTCGCGTACCGCTTTAATTGGCGAACAGCCAAACCCTTGGGACCTTCTCCAGCCCCAGGATGCGATGAGCCGACATCGAGGTGCCAAACCCCTCCGTCGATGTGGACTCTTGGGAGGGATCAGCCTGTTATCCCCGGGGTAACTTTTATCTGATGATCTTCCACGCTCCTATAAGCGATGGTCGGTTCACTAACTTCCACTTTCGTGACTGGTCGACTGATTTGTCTTCCAGTAAAGCTGGCTTGTGCGTTTGCGCTATCAGCCCGATTTCCATCCGGACCTAGCCAACCTTTGTAAACGCCTCCGTTACTTTTTGGGAGGCGACCGCCCCAGTCAAACTACCCACCAGGCACTGTCCCCGGTCTGGTAGCTGAATTATATAATTTTGGGCATAGTGAAAAATAATGATCATCATTAATGATACTCAATTGTGTTTCTTTACTTTTTTCTTTCCGAGTACCATTAGATGAGATCATATATCTTTCAATATAATTCAACTAACAGACCAGGGTTAGAATTGCAATTTTAGCAGGGTGGTATTACACTGGCGGCTCCACCTCGACCGAAGTCGAGGCTTCAAAGCCTCCCACCTATTCTAGGCAGCCAAAACCACAACCCAATACCAAGTTGTAGTAAAGCTCCACGGGGTCTTTTCGTCTTGCTGTAGGTTGACGGCATCTTTACCGTCATTGCGATTTCACCGGGTCCTTCGTTGAGACAGTTTTCAAGTCGTTACACCTTTGATGCGGGTCAGAACTTACCT
>JBAZUC010000021.1:0-1055 GCA_041661585.1 Parcubacteria group bacterium | reverse complement strand
CGAAAAATCAGACTATATCTTCATCCTGATACTTTATCAGGAGCCGGCGTATTACTCACCATAAGCATTAAGTGAGTCCATCTCTTTTTGAGATAAGTCGTTACGGGGTCACGAAGACTTCCCACGGTATTGGCAATATCCCGCTTGCACGAGACTTAGCTTTCACCGTTATTAGCCAGTTTACTTTATCGCATCACTGCGATATTCAGGCAAATATCTGACATCATTACCTGACAAGGAATTTCGCTACCTTAGAACGATTCTGTTGTGTTTTCTACTTGCATACTTGCAAGACCTTATGTCGCCACAAGGATCGGACTATATCATCCCCGCTTCTCTTCGGAAAGCGCGAGGTTTAGCGTATAGTCTCTGAGGATTCTCTTTTTTGAATCTTTTCCAGTCTTCAATTTCGTATTTCCTCTTTCGACCTTTTCCCAGATTCAATTTTTCTCGAAGCTCAATTATTTTTTCAAGTCCGGCATCATTGAGATGCTCTTTTTTGAATACTAATTGAGCAATTTGGCAAAAAATGGAAAAATTATTTTTCTTGTTCGCAGATCTGAGATGAAATTTTCGAAAGAATGGAATCACTCTTTCTTGAATCGCAATTGGATTCGCACAAACAAAATAATTTACTCCGTCTTTTCTCGCCTGCAATCTTCCACAACCAAGATACTTTTTGATTTGCGAAAGAATGTACAATTCCTTTTGTGAGACGTTGAAAGTCAAAACGACTTGCCAACCCATCTTGTGATCTGTTTTTCTGCGAAGTGAAACATTGAAGCTTCCTTCGCCGTCAACAAATCCGGCAAGATAGTGTCCCCACTCATTCGGAATTTGATTGAGCCATTTTTGGTTCATAAGAGTCTTTCCTGCTGATTGTCCGGCATTCTTTTTACAAAGAATACAATCAAAGATTTTCACTGCCCATATATTGAGCGAGTACTTTGATATACTCCGGAGTTTCCAGCATATAGCTAAATTTTATAACTACAATCGTTACCTTATAGTTATCGCTGACGTTCACCGGCGCTTCGGGGATTGGCTTGCACCTC
>JBAZUC010000020.1:0-13859 GCA_041661585.1 Parcubacteria group bacterium | reverse complement strand
AAGAAGAAAAATTGCGCCAAATTGCCGCGAAACAAGGGATGATCACAATGAAACAAGACGGGATATTCAAAGTGCTCAAAGGGGACACTACTCTCGAAGAAGTGGAGCGAGTAACAGAAGAAGGATTTTTGGAAATCGAATAAGCAAAAATTGATAAAAATAATCGAATATTATGGACAAGAAAAAAATTTTGATTGTCGAAGATGATAATTTCGTAGCAGAAGTCTATCTTGCCAAACTTTCCGAGATGGGATATGAAACCGCCTTGGCTCAAAACGGAGAAGAGGGACTGGCCGAACTCAAAAAAGGGAAAGTTGATCTGATCTTGCTGGATATTTTGATGCCGATCATGAACGGGATCGAGATGCTCGAGGAAGTGAAGAAAAACGAAGAATGGAAGAATATTCCCGTTATTCTTCTCACGAATATCGGAGAAAAAGAAAGCATTCAGAAAGTGAGGGAAATGGGAGTGAAAAACTATCTTATCAAATCTCACTTTACGCCAGCCGAAGTGATTGAAAAAATTGAATCGGTTTTTTTGGAAAATAACAAAGCTAAGGAGGAATGAATCCCATTAGAAGTTTCGTCTAACAACGAAAAATAACGGGAGAAGAAAATTAAATTGGGTAATTACAATAAACTTCTAACGGGATGAACAAAACGCAAGTTGAAGTAAAAATCAAAAGTTATCTCCAAATGGTTGCCCAACAGGGCGGTTCGGATTTGCACTTGAGCGTGGGGCGTCCGCCGATCATTCGTATTGACGGAAAATTGTATCCAATAAGCGGAGAAAAAAAGCTTGCGGCTGCGGAAATCGAAGATGCCGCGAACGCGATATTGAACGAAGAACAGAAAATACGCCTCAAGAAGGATATGCAGATCGATTTTTCCTTGAATCTCGACGGAAAGGCCCGCTTTCGATGCAATATATATTTTCAAAAAGGGAGCCTTAGCGCCGCTTTTCGGATGGTTCCTTCAAAAATAAAAACGCTTGAAGAGCTGAATCTGCCCTCGATTTTGTATGAATTCACAAAACCGTCCCAGGGTTTTGTCCTGGTGACGGGGCCCTGCGGCCATGGAAAATCAACAACGCTTGCGGCGATCATCGATTACATCAATCGTAGCCGTCAGGATCACATCATCACGATTGAAGATCCGATTGAATATCTTTTCGATCCCGATATGTGCATCATCGACCAGCGGGAAATTTTGCAGGACGCTCTCAATTTTCCTTCGGCGCTCAGGGCGGTATTCCGCGAAGACGCCGATGTGGTGATGGTGGGTGAGATGCGCGATGTTGAAACAATCAGTACGGCTATCACGGCGGCGGAGACGGGGCACTTGATCTTTGCCACCCTTCATACGAATGATGCGGCTCAAACAGTGGACAGAATCGTCGATGTTTTTCCGGCACATCAGCAAAACCAAATTCGGATGCAACTGGCGCAATCGCTTTTGGGGATCGTTTCCCAAAGGCTGGTCAACCGGATCGATGGCGGACGGGTTCCGGCAGTGGAAATTCTGATCAACAACAACGCAGTCGGAAATTTGATTCGGGAGGGAAAATCGCATCAGATCAATCTGGTCATTGAAACATCAAAGGATCAAGGAATGATTTCTCTCAACCATTCTTTGGCGGATCTGGTGAAAGAAGGTATAATAGCCTTGGAAGAAGCGGAATCATATTCTCCAGACAAAGAAGAGCTTAAAATACTCTTAAGATAATTTATGAAATACAAATACAAAGCTCGCAATCAGGCCGGAGCGGTTCAGGAAGGCATGGTTGAGGCGTCGTCTGTTTCCAACGCCTCGGCTCTTTTGCAAAGGCACAATTTGGTCGTCGTCGTTATCGAGCCGATGAAAGAATCGGGTATTTTTCTTGGTTTTTCCCGAATATGGGAGGGCGTGAGCGGAAAAGAATTTGTCATTTTTTCGCGGCAGCTGGCGGTGACGGTTGAGGCCAAGGTGCCGATCTTGGCGGCTCTCAAGGGAATCATCGAACAAACCGAAAATCCGTATTTCGCGGGAATTCTTTCAGCGGTTCTTGCCGATGTGGACGAAGGAAAATCTCTTTCGGACAGTTTGCGCCGGCATCCGGAAGTTTTTTCTGATATATATGTCAATATGATCCAAGCGGGAGAGGTTTCCGGAAACCTTCAGCAATCACTCGAAAGCCTGGCCGACAACATCGAAAAAAATTATGTGCTTACCCAAAAAATAAAAGGAGTTCTCTATTATCCGGCGTTCATTCTTTTGGCTTTCTTTTTGGTTGGTTTTTTGATGATCACTTTTGTCATACCGAAACTCACTGAAATGCTCAAAGAAACAAATGCCGCGCTTCCGATCACGACCAGGATGCTCATTTGGACGGGGGATTTCATGCAGCATTTTTGGTGGGCGGTGCTGATCGCGATCATTGCGGCGATCGCGGGGCTTGTCTACTATGTTCGTACTGACGACGGAAAAAAAGAATTTGACGTGATCAAGCTCAAAATTCCGCTCGTTGGAAGAGTTTTGAGGTTTGTATATCTGGCCCGTTTCGCCGAGAATTTGAGCACCCTTGTGAAAAGCGGCATTCCGATTGTCAGCGCGCTTTTGATCACCGGCCGGGTGGTTGGAAACGGCGTCTTTGAAAATCACATTGCCGAAGCGGCCGAAAAAGTGAAAACGGGCGGTTCGATGAGCGAAGTTTTTTCAAAAAAGAAAGATTTTCCGGCAATCATGACGCAGATGATCAAGGTAGGAGAAGATACGGGAAGGCTCGATTCGACTCTCGATACGATGGCAAAATTTTTTTCCCGCGAGGCCGATCAGATCATTTCGAACCTTTCCACAATCATTGAGCCGATTTTGATCGTAATTTTGGGAGTTGGAGTCGGAACACTGGTATTCTCGATCATTATTCCGATATATAACATCGCGCAAGGAATAAAATAGTCAGCCAGAGGCTGATCCGCCGAGGAGGCGGAAATTTGAAAAATATTGAAAGATAAATTTAAAATTAATCAAACTAAGCTAGAGAGAGAGGTGTTAAAATGAAAAACAAAAAATATTCAAAGGGTTTCACTCTCGTCGAACTTCTCGTCGTGATCGCGATCATCGGAATCTTGGCGGCGGTGGTGTTGGTGAGCTTGAGCAGCCAAAGAGCTAAAGCAAATGAATCCTCTGCTGTGCAATCTATAAAGAGCGGTATTCCCTATGCAATGGACTGTGTTTTACGCGGAGTAGCCGTTCCCGTCCCTGCCGAAGGCGCAGCTATCTGCCCGGGTGCACCTTCTTGGGCTACTGCAGCTGATTTGGCTGGAGATTGCGACCTTGCCGGCACTGCCAATCCTGCGAACGGTACTGGTGGTACAGCTACAATATCTGGTTGTGGTACAGGCAGAACAATTACCTGCACCTATGAAACCAGTGCTTGTGTATCGAACTAGCGCTTCGCTAAGGTTCGACCTTATCATGGTCAGAATTCTGTTTTGAAAAAAATATTTTCTCAACAACCTCGCCTTTTTTCAAAAAGGGCGGGGGAAAGTGGGAGAATGTCTGGAAATTTTGAATCAATTTTGAAGGATTGAATTTATGAAAGCGAAAGAAAAAAAATCAAATAATGATTCGCGAAAAAAAGATCAATATACGATTGTCTTGGAGGATTTGAGGAGCCAATTCAAGGTTTTTGGCGAGTCTCTTGATGGTTTCAGGAAAGAAACACGAGAAAGACTGGATAAAATAGAAAAAAATCAGGAAGTGACGCTAGAATATCTCTATAGAATTGATGAAGAAATATCCGACATCAAAAAAGAGCTGAAAAAATTCGATGAAAGCAGGATTGATAAAAGCGAGTTTGAATCTCTCAAGACAAAGATACAAGAGATTGAGAAAGAGTTGAAACGAGTTATCGAGTGGCAAAAGAGTCGGCAAAAATCGGCTTGCGCGTGATTTTTGAAATTAATTCATTCAATAATTGAAAATTTAATGAAAATTGAAAATTGTAAATTGAAAATTTCAAACAAAGCCTTCACTCTCGTCGAACTCATGGTTGCGATTGCGATTGTGGGAATTTTGGCAGCGGCGGTGTTGGTCCAAATGTCGAGTTATGGCAAAAAAGCGCGGGCGTCGCGGGCGATGGCACAGGCATCGAGTGCGATTCCTTCGATGGTCAGTTGTGCGGGCAATGTTGGCAACAGCGCAGTGCAATTCAGCGGATACATTTGCGGATCTTCCTATCAAGGGTACGGCAGTTGGCCCACTTGGCCGAACAGTAGCTATGGCGTGGTTGCTCCTAAGTACTGGAATTCATCCAGCGATTGGGTTTTTAAGGTGTCGGTGGAATCTGGCGACGCTATTTGCTGCAATTCGGCGATGAATAGTTGCGGTCAGCCGACGACTTGCAGTGCAACTGCGACATGGTGATTTGAAAAACATTGATTGATTTTTATAACAACAAATTTATCTAGAAAGGCGGTGAAAAAATGAAAACAAATAAAAAAGGTTTTACCCTCGTTGAGCTCCTCGTCGTGATCGCGATCATTGGAATTTTGGCGGCGATCGTGATGGTGAGCCTCAACAGCGCCAAAAACAAAGCGAAAGCTGCTTCTTTCAAAGCGACTTCGTCGAGCGCGCAAGCGGCGGCGATCCAGTGCGATGACTCGGGCGGAACTCTGGTGGCTGGAGCCGCAATTGCGATGTGCAGCAACGCGGACCCGGCAACGGTTTGGCCAACGATGGCCGCCAACACCTGCGCAGCAGCTGGAAATACTGGAAATACCTATGCAGTGACTGACGCAACGGCTGGAGATGGCCTGTTTGAATATACAGTTGCTTGCGATATTTCCGGAACAACCTACACGACCACTTGCGACGAAACGAGTTGCGCGACAACCTCGGCTGTGATTCCGTAATCTAGGCAAATTTTTTTTGCTATACCCAGCCTCAATTTTCATGGGGCTGGGAAACAGCGAAAGAATTCAGAATTCAGAATTCATAATTAAAAATATTTTCGGATATGATATTCATTTTCTTCATTTTTGGTCTTATCATCGGTTCTTTCCTCGGCGCGGTGAACTATCGCCTGAAAACAGCCGAGGATATTGTTTTTGAGCGTTCGCATTGTCCGCTTTGCAAGCATGATATTCGCTGGTATGACAATGTTCCTCTTTTGAGTTTTATCATACTTCACGGCCGATGCCGCGACTGCCGAAAATATATATCCCGGGAATATCCTCTCATCGAGCTGATGACCGGAGTTTTGTTCGCGGGAGTGGCGGTGAAGTTTTTTGGGTCGCCGCTTCTCGGAATTTCGCCAATCATTTCCGGGTCGATTGGCACGAATATCATTGTTGATATGAGTTTTTTGCTGTTCGCAGTTTGCTATCTCGTCATCATTTTTTGGCACGATTATGATTTCATGCTCATTCCGGACGCGGTGGTATATCCGGCGATATTCGTCACGTTTTTCTTCCAAGTTTACAAATATATCCAAAGCCCTTTCAGCGTTGCGAGTTTCCGTTCTCCCCTCACCAGCGCGCTTGTAGCAGCCTTGGGAGCGGCCTTGTTTTTTTTCGCGCTGATTTGGATATCAAAAGGAAAATGGATCGGGGGAGGGGACGTGAAGCTTGGATTTTTGGCCGGGCTCATTGTTGGATGGCCCAAGATTCTGTTTGTTTTTTTTCTCACCTATTTCATCGGATCGGTTGTGAGTCTTGCTCTGATCGCTCTCAAGAAAAAAACTTGGAAGAGCCAAATTCCTTTCGGGCCGTTCATGGTAGCGGCGATTCTCATCGTTTTGTTTTTCAGTGACCAGATCCAATTCTGGGCAAGTAGGTATTTGAATATAGGATATTAAAATTTTCAATGACAAAATTTCCAAACATTGAAAAATTGAAAATTGCGAAGTACAAGGGTTTCACTTTGATCGAACTTCTTGTCACGATGGCTGTTGTTGGCATTCTGGCGGCGACGGCCATTGTGAATTTCGGCAAAAACGAAGATCGCGATGTGCGTCAGGAGAAAGACCGCCTCACGAGCTTTTTGCGTGAAGTGCAAAACAAAGCGCTGGCGGGAGAGAGGCAAAATATTTCTATAAGCAACAAGGTTTGCGGTTTTGGCTTTCGAAAAACGGGAAGTAATGTTGAAAGTTTCTATGTTTCCACGACTGATTTGAATGGAGATTGTGCGGTGAGCTGGGGAACTTATACAAAAACAGCTTACGAAACCTTTTCCCCTTCAAATGGAACGGCTGTGACTTTTTCTGGAAATGTTTTTTTTATTTCTCCGAGTGGGGCTGTTGTTTGTGATGGATGTGTTTTGCCTACTTCCTTGACTATCACAAAAGGCAGTTCGAGTATAAGTGCTACAATAGATAATGCCGGAAGAATTTATTGATTTTTGAAACAAAAATTTGATACGAAATTCTCCGCTCAAGGCGGATCAGCCTAGGGCTGAAAAATTTAAAGTTAAAAATTCTCGCAAGGGATTCACTCTCATCGAAATGCTCGTGGTTGTTTTTGTGGTGGGCATCGGGCTTATCGGAGCGCTTTCTTTTTTCAACATCAACATCAACAATCAAAATGAAGTGAAAAATGAACTTATTGCGGCGGGACTGGCACAAGAAGGCGCTGATCTGGTGAGAAATATCAGAGATTATAATCTGCTCAACAGCAAGGCGTTTGATTTCAATTTGGATCCAGCAAGCTGTAAGGCAATAGACTTTAGCTCTTTATCTAGTCACTCTTGCGTTTCTAATCAGAATATATGCACGAATGCAAATTTACAGTATTGCCAATGTGGCGGAAGTTGCAATGCCAGTACAAACTTTATAAGAAAAATCACTGTCGGCGGCCTTGTGAATGGATCAAGAACAGTGACTTGCACAGTCACTTGGAACGGAAGAACCACGACAGCCAATGATGTCTTATATTCTACTCAGTTTTAGATTATGAAAAAAATAGCTATAAAAAAATATCGAGACAAGAGGGGTTTTTCCCTGATCGAGCTTTTGGTCGCGATGTCTATTTTCATAATGGTGATGGGTGCGATGATCGCGGTTTCGGTTTCGGGTTTCCAGTCGTATGTTAAATCAAAAGCCATCAAAAACGTCACGGAAAATGTCGGCTTTGCCATCAACTCGATTGCCAAAGATGTGAGGATGGGACTGATTGGGAGCACGAGTGCAACTGCAAGTGATAGCTTGTTGGTTACTCGCAACAGAGATCAAAAAAAAGTTTGCTATCTTCTTTCGAGAGGAACGAATGATGATTATCTTGCTGTGAATGAAAGCGTATCTGCAGCATATATAAGTAGTTGTCCGCCATATTCAAGCGATTATAAAAAAATCGTCAATCTCAGCGGGACGGGAATGAAGTTTGATACGACTTCCGGCTTTCGAAGCCAAAAGACAGCTCCGGTTCCGAATCCTACTGTTCGCGGCTGGGCGGAGATAAATTTGAATATTGAAAATCCTTCAATGGAAACGGACTTGATTCGAGTGCAGACGATCGTATCGTCAAGGGACTACGGCTGGGATGAGTTATGATAATTCGGTCGCTGGTATTTGGTATCTAGCATTTAGATTTTTTTTATTTATTAGCAAGCCAATCCTAACTTCTTAAAACAAGAACTATGAACCAAAAACAATCCGGTTCCGGCCTCATCTTCGCGGTAGTGCTTCTTTTCGTCATCCTCGGCATGGTCGTCACCCTTTCCAGCATAACAGTGCTTGAAACAAAAATGAGCCAAAAGACCAAATCCTCCGTTGGTGCTTTCTACAACAGCGAAGCCGGAATGGAATGGGTGCTCAACAAGATTGCGACAAGTACAGGACCAAACATCAGCGATGTCTTCGGTGCCAGCTTTTCCGGAGGAAAAGTAACTTGTCCCAATGGATTTGGTTGTGAACTCTATCTCCTGGATGATCAAGGAAAGATTATCACCTCCAACCTCACCATTGACCAGGTCAAAGCCGTCCGTAGTGTTGGAACTCAAGCCGCCGGAGGAGCTGCTGACACTCAGCGGGCCATTGAAGCAGCGGTGGCAGCGGGGGGAGGAGGATGTTATGTGGATTATTCTATGTCTTCAGGTAAAGCCGTTGGCGCTGACTGTGATGGAGGATTTACAGTCAAAAAATCCGCTGGTAAGTGGGGCGGATGCTTCGGCGATGCTACGCCCGGCTATGGTGCCTATTTTCGTCCTCCAGGTGGCGGTTGCTGGGCTGGAACCAGTCACGATGTTGGGGAAGCTTATGTTTGTTGTATGTAAAACCTACTGCTTCTCAATATCCGATGTTAGGAAATAGAAAAAGAGCAGGTTCATTCTGCTCTTTTTGTTATTTTGATAATTCCGACTGCGATCAGTCCGCCGGCGAGGGCGGTCACAAGCTGTGGCCACTGCATCATGAAGACGAGAGGGGCGGCGAGCTTGATGAAAAAAGAAGAAATTGCGAAAAGAAAAAGAAATTTTGCGAGCGATGCTGAAATGATGCCCGCGAAAGGGTATTTTTTCATGGCGTAAAAAATGGCAATCAAAACAATATTGGACAAAATAATATAAGGAATCAAAACCGCCATCGGAGCGGGGAGCAGTCCGCGCAAGAGAGCGATTGACGAAGGCAAAATGGCAACAAGGGCCGCGTTGACAACACCGATTCTCCAAACGGCAAGGAAGAAAATGGCATTCACGATTGTTCCGGTGATCCACTGGTTTTGCGGGGTATGGGCGAGAAGAGCAGGAAAGACAACGGCGGAAACTATGAAACCGATCGTCCAGAGAAGATCTTTTGCTTGATAGGTTGCGATCGGAAAAATCATTGCAGCTGTTTTTGGTTTAGTATTTTCCATTTGAATTGCAAAAAAATTAATTAACACATTCTCATTATATAGCAGTATCACGATTGCTCAAAATATGGTAAAATATTTTTATGGGCATTCAAAAAATACTTCTCAAATTTGAACCGAAGGTGGAAAATTTGCTTTCCGTGCTCAAGGAAATACAAAAAGAAAACGGATATATCGGAAAAAATGAATGCGAAAAAGTCGCGAAGTATTTTTCTTTGCCCTTGGCACGGGTTTTTTCCACAGCCAGCTTTTTTGACCAATTGAAAACTGAAAAAAAATCCAAGAAAGCCATAAGAATATGCTCGGGCGGTCCGTGCCTTGGGGAAAAATCAATGGAAGTCGTGCGTCAGATCGAGATGCTGCTCAAGATCGAACTTGAAAACGATGCTTATCCGAAATATAAACTTGAATTGATGAGCTGCGCAGGCCTTTGCGATCAAGGACCGGTGATGATGATAGACGAGCAAATTTTTGAAAATGTGAGGCCGGAGACGGTGGATGATATAATAGCGAATTATCTATGAATATTCTGACTAGGCATTGGGACAAAATTAATCCACTTGATATAAGCTCCTATATTCGACAAAGAGGCTATGAAGCTTTGCAAAAAGTTGTCCGGATGCCACCGGAAGACGTTGCGGCCGAAATCAAAAGCTCCGGACTTCTCGGCCGGGGCGGAGCCGGATATCCTGCGGGCGAAAAGTGGGAAATAGCGGCCAAAACCAAATCGGATGAAAAATACTTCATCTGCAATCTTGATGAATCTGAACCGGGAACATACAAAGATCGAATGATTGCCGAAAAAAATCCGCATCAGATCCTGGAAGGACTTTTGATCGGCGCCTATGCGATCGGCGCGAAAAAGACATATATATACATCAACGGAAATTATAAAAAACAAGCTGAAATCTTGCGGATTGCAATCGATCAGGCGCGCGAGAAAGAATTTCTCGGAAAGGGTATTTTGGGAAGTGCGGTTGATATCGAAATGGAAATTTTCGAGGGAGCAGGAGCGTATATTTGCGGCGAAGAAACAGCGCTCATCAATTCCATTGAGGGAAAAAGGGGAGAGCCGCGGCTCAAACCCCCTTTTCCTCCGATTTCGGGACTGTTCGGCAAGCCCACAATTGTCAACAACGCTGAAACTTTGGCGAACATTGCGTATATTGTGCGCCAAGGCGCGAAAGAATTTTCGTGCCGCGGATTTTCAACTTCGCCGGGCACGAAATTGTTTGTCCTTTCCGGCGCAGTGAAAAATAAAGGGATCATTGAAGCGCCGCTCGGAATCACCGCGCAAGAGTTGATATACAATTCTCTTTATGGCGGTGGGCTTGAAGCGGGAAAAGAATTTTGGTTTGCGCAAATTGGAGGAGCCGCCGGAAGATTGATGCCGGTGGGAAAACTGGATCAGCCTCTCGCCTATAGCAATTGCGAATTTCCTGTCGGATCCGGGTCGATCTTGGTCGTCGACAAAAATGCCGACTTGAAAGATCATCTTTTATCCTGGGCCGGATTTTTTCATCGCGAATCATGTGGAAAATGCGTACCGTGCCGAGAGGGAACATACCGGATGCGGGAAATTGCAAAAAGATTGAAGAACAATGATTTGCGCAAAAAAGATCGGGAAAACATCGAAGATATATTGTGGACGCTCGGCAATACGACATTTTGCCCACTGGGAAAATTCGCGGCTTCGGCCTGGGGCGACGCTATAAAAATGTTTGGGAAAGAAATATTTTTATGAACATAAAAATAAACGACAAACTATATAACTGCGAAAACGGCGACACTGTCCTCGCTGTCTGCAAAAAAAACGGAATTCCAATTCCGACTCTTTGCGCGCACCTGGATTTGCTGCCGAGCGAAGGAGTTTGCCGGATGTGTCTTGTCGAAACAAATCAATCGAAAGGCTTGACATCATCGTGCACGCAAAAAGTTTGTGAAGGGCTTGAGGTTTTGACGGAGACGGAAAATGTGAACAAAGCTCGTAGGATCAATCTAGAGCTCTTGTGGGCGGATCACGCGGGAAAATGCGCCCAATGCAAAAAGAACGGCCGTTGCGAACTGCAGAATATGGCGGAAACCTACAATATTGACGAATTTAAGTTTGTTCCCCGAAGAAAAGAACTCAAAAGCGAAAGTGAACTGGATCTGTTGAAAGACAATTGGTCGCATACGGCCGCCGATGAAAAAAATCCGTGCATATCGCGCGACAGCCAATATTGCATCGAATGCCGACGGTGCGTACGCGCTTGCCGCGACTTGCAGACAGTTGAAGCGCTGGGAGTGAACTATCGCAACTCAAAAACGAATGTTGGGACGCCGTATGAAATTCCGCTTGATTGCATTTTTTGCGGACAATGCAGCGCCGTTTGTCCGACGGCGGCTATCACGGAAAAAGATGACACGGAAAAATTCGCGCGTGCGCTTGATGATCCCAAAAAAATGGTCGTGGTTCAAGTCGCGCCATCGGTTCGCTTTTCTTTTGGTGAAGAATTTGGAATGCCGGCCGGGACTTTCTGGGAAGGGAAATTGGTGGCGGCAATCAGAGAATTGGGAGCGGACAAAGTTTTTGACACGACTCTCGCGGCCGATCTCACAATTGTGGAAGAAGCAAACGAATTGCTTGAAAGAATAAAAAATAAAAATAAACTACCTATTTTTACGAGCTGCTGCCCTTCTTGGGTGCTATTTGTAGAAAAATATTTTCCCGAGTATATTCCAAACTTATCAACATGCAAATCACCTCAGCAGATGTTGGGAGCGCTTATCAAGACATATTGGGCCGAGAAAGAAAAAATAGATCAAAAAAATATCGTTTCTGCTGCAGTTATGCCTTGCACATCAAAAAAATACGAAGCAGAAAGGTTTGAAATGAATGTGAGCGGTCAACAGGATGTCGATATTGTTCTCACTGTTCGGGAGTTGGCTCGATTGCTACGCAAGAAAAAAATAAATCCGGCCTATTTGGAGGACAAAAAATTTGATCCGGCGCTTGGGATTTCAACTGGTGCTGGAATATTATTTGCCCAAAGCGGGGGAGTGATGGAAGCGGCGCTTCGGACGGCGGTAGAAAAAATGACAGGCGAGACATTGGGAAAAGTTGAATTTGAAATGGTGCGAGGAGAAGCGGAATACAAATGTGCGGAGATTGAGATAGGCAATACTAAGCTGCGAGTAGCGGTTGTTCACGAGATCAGAAATGCTCGAAAGTTGCTCGAAAATATAAAGGCCGGGCGCGCCCAATTTGATTTCGTCGAAGTGATGGCCTGCCCGAATGGCTGCATCGGCGGGGGAGGGCAGCCGCAACCGACGAACAAATTTGTGAGATATGCGCGTATGGAGGCTGTTCTTGAGCGCGACAAAAATATGGCCGTTCGAAAATCCCATGAAAACCCGGCCGTCAAAGGAATATACAAAGAATTTCTCGGTCATCCCGGCGGCGAAAAAGCAGAAGACCTGCTGCACACGAAGTATATTGACAAAACAAAAAATTTCTGATAGATTGCATAATAGTTTCACAGCGGGGTATAGTCCCGCCACGGCGGGAGTAGCTCATGAGTGGCAGGGATTTACAGCTGATGAAAAATCAATATATAGCGGGGTAGAGCAGTCCGGTAGCTCGGGTGGCTCATAACCACCAGGTCGTGGGTTCAAATCCCACCCCCGCAACAGTTTCAAAAAATCGCCCTTTTCGGGTTCGTCGGCAAGTAGTTGGAAGGGCATTTTATAGCTTACCTTCGCCAATTCTTGATTTTGAAAAGTGGCGTTCCAAAGTAGGATTTCAAGCAGCTTGCGCTTTCGTCCGTCTTCGGCCTCCAAAAACTCTTTTTCCGCAGAAAAGGCCTGTAAAAAGGCTTTTTTCGTTTGTTCCAAAGTGGAAAGTTTGCTTTGAATTTTGCGCTCGATTGCGGCAAGCTGGGTTTTCAAATCAATTTCCTCTTTTTTCAATTCGCGCGATTTGGCCTCATAGACTTCGCCCGCGACATTTCCCTCGCAGTATCCGTCCAAAAGGCGCTGCTGCTTCGTTTTGTGCGCTTGGAGGCGATTTGCAAGGTTGATCTTGGCAGTTTCCAAATACGATTTCGTGTGATTCGTTTTTTCCTTTGCGGCACGGTAGGCGATCTCGACGATTTGCGGGTCAAATTTCAAATCGTTGAATTTTTCCGCCAGCGATTTTTCCAAATCCTTTTCCCGCAAATATTTTTTGTGTTCGTCGCAGCTTCCTTTGCCGTTGGTGCAATAAAAATATACAATTCCTTTTTTGCGGGCGGGGGTCAAAAGACAACCGCATTGCTCGCACTTCAAAAATCCGCGCATCGCGAAAAAATGCTTTTCCTTTTTTCCGTGATGTTTTCCCGTGAGAGCCGATTGAACTTTGTCGAACAAATCTTTGGAAATGATCGGCTCGTGATTTCCGACATAGCTTTCACCGTTGACCCTCATCACGCCGTAGTAAAAGGGATTGGTCAGCATGCGGTGAATTTTGCTGCGGTGGTATTTATATCCTTTTCGCGAACTGAATCCGTCCTTGAACAAAATATCGGCAATTTCCGTGATGCTGTAGCCCACGGTCGCGTAAAGGTCAAATGCTTTTTGAATATATCTGGCTCTCGTTTTATCGACAATGATTTTTTTGTTTTCGTTTAAATATCCCAACGGAGCCATATTCGGCCATTCGCCTTTTTGCAGTTTCGCGCGGTTTCCTCGCTTCACATTTTTGCTCAAGTCGCGGATATACTGATTTGCCATACTGAATTCAATCCCCGCCAACAAAATATTGTCATCAGCGTTGTAATCCCGATCAAATGTTTTTATTTGTTTTATGACTTCATTTTGTTGCAGCCACTTAATCAATCCGTCATCAAGGGGATTCCTTGCCAAGCGGTCGATCTTCCAGCACAGAATAGCGTCCGCTTTTCCCTGCTTTATAAACTCAATCATTTCATTGAATTTTTCCCGTCCGGGATTTTTAGCAGACTTCGACTCTTGAAAAATTCTGACAATTTCAAGGTTTTCCCTCTCGGCGATACG
>JBAZUC010000019.1:0-13897 GCA_041661585.1 Parcubacteria group bacterium | reverse complement strand
CGATCTGGATGTTCTTACTTTTGAGAAAGACAATGTTCTCATGATCCAGGAACGGGCGATAAAAGATATTGACGGGAAAAAGATCGTGCAAATTCTTGAAAAAGGAAACCCGGTCGAAAAAGAAGTAAAAACGGGAGCGAAAGGCGACGGAGGAATGATCGAAATCGTTTTCGGGTTGAAAGAGGGAGAATTGGTGATTACGAGTACGAAATAGTTAAAAGTCCAAAATAAATGCTCATTAGCGTCCGTAATCTTTGCAAGGAATACGACAACGAAGGTGTCAAAACGAAAGCCCTTTGCGGGGTTTCTTTTGATATTGACAAAGGTGAATTTGTGGCCATCATGGGTCCGAGCGGCAGTGGAAAATCAACATTGATGCAACTCTTGGGATTCTTGGACCGAGCCACCGCCGGACAATATTTTTTCGAAGGGCGCGACACGAAAAATTTTTCCGACGATGAGCTGGCCTATTTCAGAAATCAAAAAATCGGCTTTGTTTTCCAGTCTTTCAATCTTCTTCCCCGGACGACCGTTTTTGAAAATATTGAATTGCCTTTGATCTATGACGAGCGGAAAGAATCGCAAAGCCTCATCAAGCAAAAAGTCGAGCACTCTCTCAAAGCCGTGAGTCTTGAAAACAGGATCAACAATTTTTCCAACCAGCTCTCGGGAGGAGAACAGCAAAGAGTGGCGATTGCGCGGGCGCTGGTCAATGATCCCTCTCTCATTCTCGCCGATGAGCCAACGGGAAACTTGGATTCCAAAAATGGATTGCAGATCATGAAAATACTTCAAAAATTGAACGATGCAGGACATACGATCGTGATGGTGACGCACGAGACCTATACTTCCGAACACGCCAAACGTATCATTTCCATGCTGGATGGAAATATTGTGAAAGATGAATTGGTCAGGAAGAGAAGAATCGCGGACGGAGAGGAAAAGTTTTTGAAATAATATCATGCGTTTTTCCGATCCTGTCAAAATTGCCTACAAAAATCTCGCTGCGGTCAAATTCCGCTCTTTTTTGACTATTCTTGGGATTGTGATCGGCATTGCGTCCGTGATCATCATCATCGCCATCGGATCCAGCGCCCAGGAGCTTATTTTGGATCAAGTGAAGGGCGTCGGGTCGAATCTCATCGGAGTTCTTCCGGGAGCTTCTGAAGAAAAAGGGCCGCCGGCCAGCGCGATGGGGGTCATCATCACGACCCTCAAATATGACGATCTCAAAGCGATCTTGCAGAAAAACAATGTTCCTGACGCGGCTGAAGGAGCGGCTTATATCAGCGGAAACGACACTGTTCAATACGAAGACAAGGACAAAAATTATACTTTTCAGGGAACGACTGCCAGCTATATAAACGTCGAGAACGCTGAACTGGATAAGGGGCGGTTTTTTACCAAGGAAGAAGAAACGAGCCTGTCGCGTTTTGCCGTGCTTGGATCAGTTGTGGCCTCGGATCTTTTCGGGGAAAACGGCAATCCGATCGGGAAGAGAATCAAAATCGGAAAACAAAATTTTGAAGTGATTGGCGTTTTGACCAAAAGAGGTTCAGCCGCCTTTTCCAATCAGGATACGGCGATTTTCATGCCTCTTTTCACGGCGCAAAAGGTGATGCTCGGGGTGGACTATCTCAATTTCATCCGCGTCAAAGCCGACAGCGAAACAAATATCGATAGGGCTGTCGCCGACATCATCACGACTCTTCGCGAGCAGCATGACATCAAAAAACCGAGCGATGATGATTTTTCGGTGCGCGACCAAAAAGCCGGACTCGACGCCATCACAAATATCACCGGGGCGATAAAATATTTTTTGGCGGCGATCGCGGCCATCTCTCTTCTCGTCGGCGGAGTGGGAATCATGAACACTATGCTCATTTCCGTCAATCAAAGAATTCGCGAAGTGGGGCTTCGAAAGGCGGTCGGGGCCAAAAACTCCCTGATCATGCTTCAGTTTTTGGTGGAGTCGATCTTTGTGACGCTTTTGGGCGGGGTGATCGGGATCATCATCGGAGTCGCGGTGACTTTTTTGGCGGCGCTTATCATTCAAAAGCTGGGATATCATTGGCCGTTCATTGTCACGATGTCGTCGATCTTGCTTGCGACCGGGATTTCGTTGCTCATCGGAGTGTTTTTCGGAATTTATCCGGCTCGCCGTGCTGCGAAGCTGAACATCGTGGAAGCGTTGCGCTATGAATAAAAAATATGAGGTTTAATCATAAAACAATTTTCAAATTCGGAATCAGGTCCCCTCACGAATGGGTGGTTGTTTTTCGCTTGGCTTTTCGCAACCTTCGCATGAACAAGATCCGAACCGCTCTCACGGTGATCGGGATCGTGATTGGGATCATGTCGGTGATAATCGTGATGGCCGGAGGAGCCGGACTCAAAAATTATGTCATGGGACAAGTCGACGTTTTCGGAACGGACTATATCCAGGTGGAAGTGAAAGTTCCCGGCGTTTCGGAAACATCGTCGGAAAATATTTCCGGCCGGGGAACGGGCCTTGCCATCACGACCCTCAAAGAAAAAGACGCTGAAGCGGTCGCGAAAATTCCCAACGTCAGAACTTGGAGCGCGGGAAATATGGACCAAGAGCTGGTGAGCTACAACAGCGTGAACAAAAGGGTCATGCTTTTTGGCGTGAATCCCACTTATGTGGAAATTGACCGCCAAATTCAGCCGGTCGAGGGAGCTTTTTTCTCCGAGGGCGATGAAGCCGGAGCTGCTCAAGTGGCGGTGATCGGCGCCGGGGTCAAAAAAAGTTTTTTCGGAGAAGGGGACGCCGCGGGAAAAAATATCAAGATAAAAGACCAAAATTATCGGGTGGTCGGGGTGCTCGAAGAAAGAGGATCTGCCGGATTTTTCAATTTTGACGATGTTGTCTATGTCCCTTTCAAAACGCTCAACAAAAAATTGCTCGGGATCGATTATGCCCAGTTCATCACTTTCAAGGTCAAGGATACCGCGCGCATGGAGGAAACCGCGGTTGATATCCGGGAAACGATGCGGCGCGAGCACGACATCACCGATCCTTCGAAAGACGATTTCGTGGTTATGTCCGCTGCCGAAGGAAAAGATATGATCGACAAAGTTTTCGGAACGATCAACTATCTGCTTTTGGCACTCACCTCTATTTCCCTTTTGGTCGGCGGGGTGGGGATCATGAATGTCATGTACGTAGCTGTCACAGAGCGGACGCGAGAGATTGGGCTTCGAAAAGCCTTGGGTGCGACAAATTCGGGAGTTCTGCGGCAGTTTCTTTTCGAAGCGGTCATTGTGACTTTTCTTGGTGGAGCGGTGGGGATTGTATTCGGTGTGGTTTCGACCTATCTTCTCAACCACTTTTTGATCCGGCTTGGTTTCATGCTTCAATTTTCCGTTCCCGCCGGATCTATTTTGACGGCCGTCGGATTTTCCGTTTTCACCGGCCTCATTTTTGGCATCTATCCCGCGTGGAAAGCATCGCAACTCTCACCGATTGAGGCGTTGCGGAAATAAAACTTCTCGCATCAAACAAAAAACAGCCCTATCGGGCTGGCTTGTGAAACATTATCTTGTGAAACATTTTGTGTTTTGGAAAATTCCCTAAGAAAAACCACCTCTCGCTCGTTGATGTTCGGATTGTTTGGAAATCTTCCAATCGCATCTCGCTAACTGTCCCTCCCTCTTCAAAAAACAATCAACGTGACACCAATTTACTTTTCCGTCATCCCAGAGGTGGCCCTATTAAGGCTTCTTCATAGTTTTGTTTCAATTTTTAAGGTTTTTAAATTCCTTTCCTAACTATACATACGCAAACCAGCCTTTTTGCTTTCATTCTCTGTCAACGGGAAATAAAAATAGGTCCAAGTCCTCAACTGAGAACTTGGACCTCTTCCCCGATTCCTTGTGGAATGCGAGGGTACTTCATCCGGGGCCATCTCGGCGGCGCGCGCGATACGTGCGTCGGCCGAGGCAGGACCCGTCCCGTGTTGGGGGGCATTAGGCCTCGCCCCCTCTTCGATGCCGGTCGGATGCGCCGAACTTCTTCGGGCGTAACCGGCACTACTTGCACCGCAGGCGATTTGGCGCCGCGCCGTGGAGAAATCCTTCAGAGGGATCTTCTCCATACCGGCTGTGGGGCGATTTGGCGGCTGTGCCTCAGATGTCTTCCAGGTGAAGCCCATCCGGAAGGACGACGGAGCGCATTGCTCTCGGACCACGGTTTCCCCGGGAATGTCGGCCGCCTTATCATGGCCGACAACCGCAGGCCGGTGGCCGCCTCTTTATTCGCCTCCTCTCCGCCTCTTGCGGTTGCATCATCCTGCCGCCGCCCAATGACCGACATGGGGGGGCGTCGGCAGAGAGTTGCCTCTTTTGGCCGGACGACTCACCGTCGCTCCGTGCCGCATCTTGGCCAAGTCGGTTCAATGCTTCCGAACCGTCAAGCACCGACTGAGTTACCCGGGATCAAATATCCGACAGGCAGGGGTCATCGTCACCTCCGTAGTCGCAACTGCCGAAGCAGCAGACCG
This sequence comes from Parcubacteria group bacterium, assembly GCA_041661585.1. Classification (GTDB taxonomy): domain Bacteria; phylum Patescibacteriota; class Minisyncoccia; order Moranbacterales; family UBA11712; genus JAPLXD01. The sequence continues at coordinate 9,374 of JBAZUC010000019.1, read as the reverse complement.
GTCAGATGGCCGGATGGCCGTTTTTTTGCATGCAGGCTGTCCACAGTGGAATCAGCTTGCGGGCACTTTGCCTCCTGATTATTAAGGATTCTGCCCTTACTTCAAATGTGCACATATCCTAGCAGATCGGATGGAAGTTGTCAAGGGATTGCAAAAAAACATTGACAACGCCCGCGTATTTGCTAAATTGAGATGTCATATGGCGAAAAAATACTCGTGGAAAATTTGGTTCGTTTTTTGGCTAATAGCCGTCATTTTGCTCGTCGGGTGGTATGTCCTTTTGCAATTCAAAAACAGGAATATTGCTAATCTCAAGCCTTTTGTGAAAATCGTGCCGGTTGGAGACGAAAGACGCAGTGAAATTGGCGTTTTGATGGATATATATGGGCAAATCGCTTGCCTGCCGATGAGGCAGGGCGGTTCCGATTGCGAGAAAAATATCCTCGTTCTTTTTCAAAACGACTTGGAACTGCGGCCGGGGGGCGGGTTCATTGGCGCTTTTGGGGTGATTAAAACAAAAAACGGGAAAATCGCGGATATCCAAGTTTTTGATACCGGAAATTTCGACAAAAATATCCCAAACACGGAGACTCCGCCCGCGCCTCTCAAAGATATTCTTGGGACCGAAAGCTGGAAAATGCGCGATTCCAACTGGTCGCCGGATTTTCGGGTGAACGCCGAGAAAGCCGAATATTTCTATCATCTGGGCGGTGGCACAGAAAATATTGACGCCGTGATGGCGATCAACACACTGGTTCTGAATTCCATTTTGGAAATCACCGGTCCGGTGAAAATTGAAGGCTATCCGGGAGAATATCGCGATGAAAACGCGATCTTGCAGCTTGAATATCAAGTGGAGAAAGGATATGCCGAGCAGGGAATCGCGAAGGGCGAGCGGAAAAACATCATGGGAGAATTGGCCGATGTTTTGTCTCAAAAAACGCAAAATTTGAGTTTTTTGGAACAATTGGCGCTCGCGAAAAGTCTCGAAAATCATCTCAAACAAAAGGATATTCAGCTTTTTTTCAAAGATGAAAACTTGCAAAAAGAAATTGAAAACATCAATTGGGACGGACGAACGAAAGATTTTGACGGCGATTTTTTGATGGCAGTTGACGCCAATCTCCTCTCTCTCAAAAGCGACTATTGCATCAAGAGAAAGATGGATTATAGCGTTGATTTATCAGGGGATATGTCTCAAGCCGTGCTGAATATAACTTATAGCCATACTTGCCGCGCGAAAGATTGGATGACGACCGACTATCGCGATTGGTTGCGGGTCTATGCGCCGAAAGATTCGTTTCTCGAAGAAGCCGGCGGACAAACCAGAGATGTGCAGTATTCCGAAGAACTTGGGAAAAAAGTCTTTGGAATGCGTATTGATGTCCCAATTGGAGAAAGCAAGACGATCACGCTGAAATACAAGCTCCCGCAAGCCGTAAAAAGCAACGATTATCGCCTGCTTGTTCAAAAACAATCCGGTGCAGGCGTTGTTCCTTTCGAAATTTCGGTCAAAAAACCGGACGGAAACGAATTCAGCGCGAAAGAAACTTTGACGGGAGACAAGGAATTTGGGTTTTAGCGTTTTGCGCGGACTTGACAAACATCCGAATTTGATATACACTAGGGAGTTAAAATCTGCATTGGCTGAATATGTTGAAATATTGCTTATATAAGGGAAATTTCGATATATTCGGCCTATGCAGGCTGTTATTTGAAAAAATATAGAAAAATAAGGAGGTGGCCTATGACAAAAAGGCTACTGGTAGTATTGGTTATAATGGCTACCGCCTTTGTTGTTGGCGGTACAGCTTCTGCCCAATCCAATAATCTGAAGAGGGCACAAGCAGAGCTCGCGGCCGAGTCCGAGCAGTATCTGCCGATGGTGGTGGCAAAAAATCAGTACGGTGATTCAGTGGGCATCCTTCCGCTGGTCAGCCCATTACCGAGCGTCAGCTTACCAGCGATGCCGGTTGATGCTGTGCGGCCACCGCGGCCTGTTGCACCTCAAGCTCCATCAGCGGCAAGGCAGCCTCAGGCTCCGCCAGCCCCTGCTTCTCCGCAGGCGCCAAAGCCTCCGGTAGAAACAGCGGCGAAAGCATCCGCGCCCCCAAAGAATTATCCGAGAGGGGAAGTGCTAAACGACCAAGTCAAAAGGTTGTACCTGGCTGGTCGGCCGGTTGGAGAAATCCGAGCTCGGAAAGGGCGGTTAAGCGGAGAAATTGTCGATGTGAAGTACGATAAATTGCAGATCGACATTTGGCCGGGCAATTATTTTTCGAGGATTGCCCTTCCCGTTGATCGCGGGCAGTACAAAATTGCCTTTGCGACCGGCAAAGGCTGGGTATTTTTGCCCGAGAAAACCAACAAAGTTCCTGCCGGATGCGAATCCGTGCAGATAGGAGACTAGCCATGAGAAAGAACACACTTTTGGTTTTGACAATTTTGGCGGTTTTGGCTTTTTCTTGCCAGGTCGTATGGGCCGGGGATCACCACATCAAAGAAGTTTCCCTGCCTGGTGGTGTGAAAGCATACCAGTACGACCAGACCAACTTTTTTGGCCAAGATTATTCTGGTACGACCATAGTGGGGCCCCAGTCTCAGCAACCGCCTATACTGCGGCTTCAGAGTGGATCGATTACGGAATCGACCACAACGACCACCTTTTCTCGTTGTAAGGAAAGAGCAGGAGATGGTCGGCTCACTCAAGCCTACTTCGTAGGCGAAGAAAAGAAGGTCGTCAAACAGGCTGGCTTTCAGGACGCGGTTAATCCCGCGAACGGGCAGCCGCCCTGGATAGCTTCAATCGGCGGGAGCGGCCCTTCGACTGGCAATATGGCTATTCCGGCTTTGATCAGCGGTGGAGCCTTCGTCGGTGGCAACGCGGTTGCGCCGGGGACCAACATCGCGCTTACCGCGGTGGCGAAAGGCGGGAAACAGATCCAGGGGCAAGGCCAGGGCAGTAGAAACACCAATATCAACCCCAACACCAACATTAACCCCATCACGATCGGCAACACTATCAACCCGTAGCGTTGCACCTTTATTACCCCCTATGCCATTCTTGGATTGCTCAACGGGCATTTCAGAATGGCATAGGACTTTTTTTTCAGAATAGAATGTTTTTTAGACAACATTGTATTATAAAAAAAGGGAAGATGACATATAATAGAGAAAGAAGGGTGGGCTTGACAAGATAGAACAATACCTGCTAAGGTAATAAATCAAAAAAGAGGTCGATTGAGATAAGTTAATTAATCATTTTTATCAAATATATGACAAAAAAGACCAAGAATTTTGCAAAAGGGCTGGTTGTTTTGCTTGTAGCGCTTTTTGTTGGCGTCTCAATGGCATCAGCAACCACTCAATCGCAATATCAGTCAAGCGACAGTGTGAACATCAACAAGAATGAAAACACGAACGTGAACAAGATCAACATCAGCAACAGTGTGAGTGCCAGTTCGTCTTCGAGCGCGGCTGCTGCTGCGGCTGCGGGCAAAGATGCCGGTGCGGCTGCTGCGGGATCCTCGAGTGCAGGTTCCAGCTCAAGCAATGGAACGGATGTGAGTCCCAGCACGGCTGGCTCAAGTTCTTCTTCGAGCGCTGCTGCGGGCAAAGATGCTTCTGCGTCAGCTTCCGGTTCAGCTTCAACGGATGGAGCGTCTTCGAGCGCGGCGGCTGCGGCTAGTGCGAGCAACGACGAGCACAAAGATGCCAAAAAGGATGATAAAAAAGATCACAAAGACTATCATTACGACAAGCATCACAAGCGATATTATCACGACAAGGATGGAAAAGTCGTCTATGTGAAAACATTGCCCTCGACTGGCGCAGGTGCGGCCGGAATGATTGGAATCGCGGGTCTTGTTTCTCTTGCAGCAGTTGGAGTCAAGAAATACAATTTGCTTTCTTTTTTGAAGAGATAATCTGGTCTGAAAATAAAAAAGAAACAGCAGGAGTCCCGGAAAAAAGCGGGACTCCTGTGCGTAAAAGGACGCTCATTGTCATCCCGAGCGAAGTCTTGACGATCAGTCGAGACGCAGCCGAGGGTTCTGCGTGAATAATATAATAGCCAGCTATTTATTATAATCCGGCAGATTTCTCCAATTCTCTGCGCTCGGTCGGAATGACAAGTATAGTAATAATATTTATGTCTTTTACAAACTTTTTCAAAAAATATAGCAATAGCTTGAAAAGCATCGCTCTCGCAGTGGGTGTCTTTTTGGCCGTGTACGCGGTTTTGTACTATCGCACGGATTGGAACACAAAGCCGGTTTTTGAAAAAGCTTCCAATAAGATTGAATCGTCTTTCGCCGGATCGATTGATTTCAATGAACAAAATCTGGCTGTTTCCAATGGCATAACGCTCGCGGACTACAACGAATGGGCGAAAAAATATGCCTTCAGTGCCAGCAATGCCAAATTGAATGCTGATCCGGACGGCGACGGACTACCAAACTATCTCGAATATATTCACGGAACTGATCCGAAAAATGCTGATACGGACGGTGATGGATTTTCCGACAAGCAAGAAATTACGAACGGATATGATCCGTCCGCGCCGGGGAATGTGCGGACCGCGGTTGAAGTTTCGATCGCAAAAATCGGAGTTATCGTGCCGATGGTTTGGTCGAAGAGCGAAAACGAAAAAGACCAGCTTGCCGATCTTGCGAGCGGCGTGGCCCATTTTCCACAAACCGCTTCACCGGGGCAGTCCGGAAATATGATAATTTCCGGCCACAGTTCGAATTATATTTGGGCAAAAGGCGGATACAATTACATTTTCAAAAATCTCAATAATTTGACATTGGGTGATGTTGTTGATGTAAAGACTATTCAGCAAAACGGGAAGATCATCATACATCATTATAAAATCGGAGAAAAATTCACAACCATCCCGGATGATGAGAGAATATTCAATGATACAAGCGGGGCAACTCTGACGCTCTCCACTTGTTGGCCAATTGGATCGAATGCGAGAAGGCTGATTGTGAAAGGGGAATTGGTTCAGTAAAATTTGACAAATTATCCAGAATCTTCAATAATAACCAACTAACAAATTATAATTAAATTCATGCAATCTTCGAAAAACATCGCAATCAAAGATCGAATCACTCATGCCATATTCACGGGCGCAGCCGTGATGCTTGTTGTGTTTGTCATTTCTCTCTTTCTTCCCAAGGAGTGGCTGGTGAGCGGAAAAATCGTTGTTTTTCCGTCGGGTCAGCCAGTGAGCGCTTCGGCAAATCTTTTGCCGGAAGTCGGTAATACGGCTGAGATCATCAAAAGCACATCTTTCCAAAAGAATCTTTTTGCCGATCAGACGGCGAACTTCGCCGGCGCGAAAGTTTTGAAAAATTCTTCAATGGTTCAGGTGAAATTTCGCAGCCGAGAAAATAATATCCAAGCATATCAAGATCTGATCGTGAAAATTCCAGGCCAAGTCAATGACTATGCCCGCGACCTGTATAGCGGTTCGCCTTTCAAATACAAAATGGCGGGCGATCCCGAAATTTCCGCGAGTCCTGTCCGGCCAAATCTGCTTCTCAATGCTATCTTCGGATTTTTGGGCGGTGTGTTGCTTTATGTGATCTATTGGCTTGGATTTGAATCCATATGGCCAGAGAGTGAAAAAACTGACATGGAAACAGAAGAATCTGTTGCCATAGTTTCTCCGGAAATCAAACCGACTGATCCGATTGAGAAAGAAAAAATTATTGAGAAAAAAATAATTTCTCCCAAAGGCCAAGCTGCGCCCGAAAATCTTCCCTTTGTGGATGAACTGGCCGCTTCCGGCAATATTCAAGAACCTTCAGACGATGAAGTGAAAGAAAGATTGAACCGGCTGATGCGAGGAGAATTGTAAGAGTAAGTGCTTTCTGTATAAAAGAGCGTTCGGTTTCGGACGCCTTTTTGATTTTTTCGGGGAAATGTATTAGCATAAAAGTGTTAAACAATTTAAAAAGAAACAATATGATCGACGGTGTAAAAATCAAACAAGTCAAAAGATTCTCGGATGACCGTGGATTTATTTGCGAGGTTATCAAATTTGGGGAAGATACTTTTTGCGAAGTGAAACAAACGAGTTATACGGAAACATATCCTGGTGTGATCAAGGCTTTTCATTGGCACAAGAAGCAGATTGATGTTTGGTTTCCGATCAAAGGAAATATGCAAGTTGTCCTTTACGATATGCGCGAAGATTCACCGACAAAAGGTGAAACACAAGTTATATACGGAGGAGAAAATAATCCGGTTCAGATTTTGATCCCGATCGGAGTCGCGCACGGCTATCGTGTTCTTGGAAACAAACCGGCGACGCTTTTCTATCACACGAGTGAAGCCTATGATCCGGCCAATCCCGACGAAGAGAGAATTCCTTTCGATGATCCGAAGATTGGGTTCGATTGGACAACGAAGAATAAATAATATGAAGCTACTCGTCACAGGCGGCGCCGGATTCATCGGTTCCAACTTCGTCCGCTATATTTTTGAAAAATACCCGGAAGACGAGATCGTCAATCTCGATCTTTTGACGTACGCGGGGAATTTGGAAAATTTGAAAGACATCGAGAGCAGCAAAAATTACAAGTTCGTCAAAGGCGACATCGCCAACAAGGAATTGGTGGATAAATTGGTGAAGGATTGCGACGTCATTGTCAACTTTGCTGCCGAGTCGCATGTTGACCGATCGATTCTCGACAGTTCGGACTTTATCCGGACGAATATCGTCGGCACGCACAATTTGCTTGAAGCGGCGAAAAACAATGGTCTCAAGCGGTTTCACCATATCTCCACAGATGAGGTTTTTGGCCATTTGGGCCTCAATGACCCTGCCTTCAACGAAAAAACGCCCTATGCCCCCAGAAGTCCTTATAGTGCGTCCAAAGCGGCTTCCGACCACCTGGTCCGGGCATATTTCCATACTTTTGGCTTGCCGATCACCATTTCCAATTGTTCGAACAATTTCGGCCCATTTCACTTTCCGGAAAAGCTGATCCCGCTCGCGATTACGAATATAATCGAAGGCAAAAAAATTCCGGTCTATGGCGATGGATTGCAAGTGCGCGATTGGCTTTTTGTTTCGGATCACTGCGAGGCAATTGATTTGATATTGCGCAAGGGAAAGATCGGCGAGACATATTGCGTCGGCGGAAATTCCGAAAAAACGAATATGGAAATCGTGAAAAAAATTCTCGAACTTCTCAACCAGGGCGAAGAGATGATAGAATACGTGAATGATCGTCCCGGGCACGATCGCCGTTACGCGATTGATTTTTCGAAAATAAGCAGCGAGCTTGGGTGGCAGCCACGGACAAGTTTTGAAGATGGAATGAAAAAAACGGTTGAATGGTACAAGGCGAACGAAGACTGGTGGCGCGACGTGAAAAGCGGGGAATATCAAAAATATTATGAAAAGCAGTATGGGAAATAGAAAGATAATGTTGAGCCTCACGACCACGCCGGGATCAGATTGGAGAGCGAAAGTTGAAGAAATCGACAAGCTGGGACTCAAAGAAATTGCTCTTTTCCCAACTTGCCTTGAAATAAGTGAGCGAAAGGAATTGTATGCCTTGCTTGAAAAGACGGGGCTCAAGCAAATCCCGCATGTCCATCTCCGGAACGATGATATGGATGAAAATGAGCTGAAGTACTTCACAGAAAAATACAATACCCAAGTCTTCAATTTGCATCCAAAAGCGGAATCATATGATTTTATCGAAAAGCACGGCAAATACCGAAAAATGATATATGTTGAAAATCTTTACCGCGTCATAAATTATGAACTTTTCAATGAGGAAATATTTGAAAAATATGAGATAGCCGGCATTTGCCTGGATACGGCTCATTTGAAAAGTGAACAACTCATATTTCCCGAAAATTATAAGGAACGTATAAGAATGCTGGAAAAATTTTCGATCGGATGCAATCATATCTCGGCAATTATGGCAAAATCATATAATTGGGAAGGTGTTGAAATTTTTGACACGCATATGCTTTCCGATTTTTCCGAACTGGACTATCTCAAGGAGTTTCCCGGAAAATATTTTTCAGATTTTGTCTCCATCGAACTCGAAAATTCATTTGAGCAGCAGTTGGAGGCCAAAAAGTATATCGAAAGCATAATCAATAGCAAAAAATAATGGCAAAACGCATTCTCATCATCGGTTCCCACGGAATGCTCGGGCAAGATCTCGTGCGCGCTTTTGACGCTGACCAAAGCTGGGAAGTTTTTGCGTATGACCGTGATCAGATTGATATCGCCCAAGAAGACAGTTTGCGCGACAAAATCGAGGAAGTCAGGCCGGATGCGGTGATCAACGCGACGGGATACAATGCCGTGGACAAATGCGAGTCGGATGAAATTGAATTTGAACTGGCCAAAAAGATCAACGGATATGGCCCGGGGATGTTGGCGAAAATTTGCTCTGATATGGACATCCCGCTTGTCCACTTTGTGAGCGATTATGTTTTTGACGGGGAAAAAGGGGAATACGAGGAAAGCGACAAACCAAGTCCGATCAGCAATTATGGCCGGTCAAAACTTCTTGGGGAAGAAGAGATTCAAAAGAATACGGACAAATTTTATCTCATCCGCACATCAAAGCTGTTTGGAAAGCCCGGCGTTTCTCCGATGTCCAAGAAAAGTTTTTTTGATACGATGATCGCGCTCGCAAAGGACAACAGTGTTTTGAAAATAGTCGACGAAGAAAAAAGCTGTTTCACCTATACGCCTGATCTCGCGCAAGAAACAAAAAAAATAATCGAAGAAAAAATTCTGTTTGGAATATATCATGTCGTCAATGAAGGCGCTTGTACGTGGTATGAAGCGGCTTGCGAACTGTTCAGCCTCGCAAAAATGGACGTGGAAGTGCTTCCGGTCGGCTCCAGCGAATTTCCACGCCCGGCCAAGCGTCCGAAGTCGTCAGTATTGCTGAACACAAAATTGAAACCGCTCCGAAATTACAAAGAAGCGCTTGCAGAATATTTGAAAGAGTCTGGAATTGTGAATTGATAATTTTAATTTTGTCATCCCGGGCTTGACCCGGGATCCAGTTGAAAATCGTAAGTCGTAAAATCCCTGGATCCCCGCTTTCGCGGGGATGACAAGTGAAATATTGCTATGAACAAAATGAAGGGGATAATATTGGCCGGAGGAACGGCGACAAGGCTTTTTCCGCTCACAGCAACGACGTCGAAGCAGCTTCTGCCGGTGTACAACCGCCAGATGATTTTCTATCCTCTCAATGTCTTGATCAAGGCGGGGATAAAAGACATTCTGATGATTGTTTCGCCGGAGCATTCCGGGCAATTCCTCAATCTTCTTGGGCGCATTTTTGAACGTCATGATGTGCGGCTGGAATTCAAAGTGC
>JBAZUC010000018.1:0-14206 GCA_041661585.1 Parcubacteria group bacterium | reverse complement strand
ATTTTTCCGCTCTCCGCCTTCTCCAGCCTTATCTGCTTGTTCTCCACGATCAGCTTGCTTGTGAGCCCCGCCAGCATTTCTCTTTTCTCGGTGATGCTTCCTTCTTTGAGTACGTATTTGGCATACATCCGGATATCGAATTCCCGCATCTTGTCGATTTTGCCTTCTTCGCCGTTCATCTCGAGCACCATCCTCTGGAATTTGTTGAACCGCTCCACTTCTTCCTGAAACTGCTTCTTGAGCCCGATCTCGTTCATATCCAAATCATCCACTATTCTCACCAGCTGCGAGATTATATCTTCCTCTCTCATATATCCGCATTTGCATTTGAGGTCCCGGGATCTCGTGCATCCGTAGTATATGTGTTTGTTGACATTCCCATTCTTGAGCTTCTTGTATTTTTCCTCGGCCGACACTCCCGATCCGCACAGTCCGCATTTCATCAATTTGGTGAAGGCGAACTCCTTGCTGTCTTTCACAATCCGGTCGCGCTTGATCTGCTCGTTCGCAAGATCAAAGAGTTCCTTCGTGATGATCGGATCGTGCTTTCCCTGATACCAAGCGCCACTTCCTCTGGGATATTCGAATGGTCCGTAGTAGAAAGAATTCTGAATCATGAGATATATGCTCGATAGCGACAGGGACTTTCCGCCTCGGGTTTTGAAGTTGAGCTCGAACTTGAGCCAGTGGAATATTTTCCTCCCGCTCCATTTCTCGTGAGCCATCTTCTCGAAAATCTTCCTGACGACCGGAGCTCTCTCGAGATCCGGGACGACGCGGCCTTTCCGATCCTCGGTCTGTCCGTTCGTGTATCCGACCGGAGCGAGCGTCGGCCAAAGTCCCAGCTCGCATCTCGCTCGGAGGCCACGCTTCACGTTGACGCTCTTGTTGTCGTTTTCGAGTTTCGCCTGCGAGCAGAGAATCATCAAGAGGAATTTTTCGTTTGGCGAGTTGGCAAAGGTTTGCCCGTATGTGCGGATCTCGAACAATAATTTCTGATCCATGAGATCGACCAGCGATCCCAAGTCTCCGGCGTTTCGGCTCAATCGATCCGGCGCCCAAGTCAGGATGCCGTTGAATTTTTCTTTGCGGATATCCTCGACAAGCTCGCTGAACACGGGCCGCTGTCCCGAATCTTTCGCCGAGTGGCTTTCGCGCCGGATCTCCGCAACTTCCAGTCCGTCCCGTTCGGCGATCTGGAGCATTTCCTTCACTTGCGATTCGATGGAAAGCACCTGCTGTTCTTCCGATTCGGTGGATTTTCTGGCGTAAAGGCAATAGCGTATTTTCATCGGTTCCTCCGGCGGTTTGGCGCCTATCTGGCTCGTAATAGCCTGGTTCATTTGAGTATTCATAGTACTACAATGAATGACGCAACCCGCATATCTTGTCCAGACCCCTAAAAGCCTTGAAAAAGCTTTACTTTAGGCCTTTTTTGAGTTAGTATGGGGATAATAAGAAAACCATTATATGAGTGAAATAAAGGATAAAATATCGGATTTGATCCGCCGTGTAAAACCTTTCGATGAAATCGAGCAAAAACATATCGGAGATGCTCTCGAATGGATCTTAAGCGGAGCCGAGATTTTCAAAATCAAGAGTCCGGATGTGCCCCCAAAGCATATAGTCAGTTATTCCTTATTATTTGACCCAGAAGAGAAAAAAATACTACTCCTCAATCACAGGAAGGCCTTGTTATTATTGGCAAGCGGAGGCCACGTGGAGAAAAACGAAATGCCCGCGGAAACTGCCAAAAGAGAGCTAGTTGAAGAGTTGGGAATTGATCCCAAACCGATACTAGAAAATTCAGGAGCACCCTTTTTTATTTCGCAAGTCAAAACGGTAGGATTAACCGCGGGGCATATCGATGTCGACCTATGGTATATTTTTGAGGGTGATTCAACTCGACCAATTAACGATCAAGCCGAAGAATTTGTGCGGGAGTTTGCCGGCTATCAGTGGCTCGCTCTTGACGAAATACTTTCGATGCCCTTGGAAAAATTTGATCCGAATATGCATCGCTTTGTAAAAAAATTGAAGGAAAATTATTGAATTAAATTATGAAATCCATTTTAGTCAAAGCATTTACGAAGGACAAAGCGCAAGGCAACCCTGCTGGAGTAATTTTTGATGCTGATAAATTGCTGGACAATCAGATGATAGAAATATCGAAAGAACTAGGGTTCTCGGAGTCGGCTTTTATAATAAAATCCGACAAAGCTAAATTTGGGATTAGATACTTCAGCCCGACTCAGGAAGTTGATTTATGCGGACACGCCACCGTAGCAGCAATTTACGCATTATTCAAAGAAAGAAAAATTTATTTAGGCAGTGAAAAATCAAAAATAATAATAGAAACCAAAGCTGGTATTTTTCCCATTGAGATTAATAAAGATGGTTTGATTGTGATGACCCAAGCCGAACCGCAGTTTTGGGAAGACATTCATAGTAAAAATGAAATTGCCAATTTATTGGGAATATCCATCGAGGAAATAATGGATTATCCCATTCAAACTGTCTCCACGGGAACGCCAAAATTAATGGTCGGGGTCAATTCATTGGAAACGCTATTCAAAATAAAGCCAGATTTAGAAGGCATAAAAGCATACTGCAAAGAACATTTAGTAAAAGGATTTTATCCATTTACTTCAGAAACCCAAGAAAAAGATTCCGATTTTCACGCCAGACAGTTCAATCCGTTGGCTGGGATTGACGAAGACCCAATCACGGGAGTAGCTGCGGGAGCGTTAGGGGCATATATTATGAAGCATAAAATTTTGGACAAAAAAAGCTTTGTGATTGAACAAGGCTATTGCATGAATAAGAGCGGCAAAATGTATGTTTCGATTGATGATAAAGTGGAAGTAGGAGGATATGCGGTAATTTTCGGAGAAAAGAATTTATGATGGAAAATTACGCTTGACATATTTTTCCCAAGGTATAAAATAGTAGTATAGAAACCAGAAAATAGAATATCATAAAAAATATTAGATCCAAAAAATAACCATAACAGGAATGAGGCAAGAGTCTTAAGTCGTTAACTTCAAGAGAAGGAACTTAAGATAAGATGGTTAAAAGCAAGGGATCTTTTTTGTTTGTTGGGGAAATAAAAATAGCGACTTCAATTTAACTTATACTTCAAAATCTTCAGTTCTTTTCTCTGCACAAAAGAATGGGAAAAGAAAACATCAGAATCACTTTCGTCAAAGCTGATTCTTTAAAGGCGTCCGAATACAATCCCCGGAGACGGGATGAAGCGGCCGCGCAACAGTTGAAAGAGAGCGTAAAAAAGTACGGACTGGTCGATCCGCTTATTGCCAACTCTGCTCCTCAGAGAAAAAATATTCTGATTGGCGGTCATTTTCGATTGGCCGTAGCCAAAGAACTCGGGATACAGGAGGTTCCAGTAGTCTATCTGAACATACCGGACATAGAAAAGGAAAAGGAACTCAATTTGAGGCTCAACAGGAATGTCGGCGAGTGGGACTGGGAACTGCTCAAGGAATTAGATTTGAACCTGCTTTTGAATGTGGGTTTCGACGATCAGGATTTGTCGAATATCTGGGACAACACTCTGGAAACGGAAGAAGACAATTTCGATGTCGAAAAAGAAATCGCCGAAATCAAAGAACCGAAGGTCAGGATTGGCGATCTTTACCAGCTTGGAAATCATCGCTTGATCTGCGGGGATTCCACTGATCCGGAAACAGTCAAAAGGCTCGTCGGAAAAAACAAGATCGGGATTATTTATTGCGATCCGGTATACAACATCGGCCTCAGTTATGATTCCGGGATCGGCGGAAAACAGAAATACGGCGGAACAGCGAATGACAACAAAACGGACACGGAGTACGGAAAGTTCTTGAAAGACACTATGGAAAACGCGCTGGCGGTCTCCGAAAAGGATTGTCATGTTTTTTACTGGTGCGATCAAAACTATATCGGACTTATTCAAAACATCTACGCCAAACTCGGACTGCATCCAAGACGCGTCTGCCTATGGATCAAAAATAATCAGAATGCCACGCCACAAGTCGCGTTCAACAAAGCTTATGAGCCTTGTGTTTATGCTACGCGCGGAAAACCATACATTTCTTCGCGAATTACGAATCTGAACGAAATTCTCAACAAAGAAACGGGAACCGGCAACCGATTGCCGGAAGACATTTTGGATTTGTTTGATATTTGGCTGGTAAAAAGACTGCCAACAATCGAATATGAGCATCCGACGCAAAAGCCAGTAACACTTAACGAAAAGCCATTGCGCCGCTGCAGCAAGCCGGGCGATGCCGTTTTGGATTTGTTTGGCGGATCCGGCTCAACCCTTATTGCCTGCGAGCAGATGAAGCGACGCTGTTTTATGGCCGAACTTGATCCGGTCTTTTGCGAAGTGATTATCAAAAGATACGAAAGCCTGAGTGGAAAGAGCGCCAAACTAATTCGTAACGAAAAAAGCAATGGCAAAAAATAACTCCATTCAGAGCGGGGATGTGTTTCTATTGGGAAACCATCGCTTTGCTTGCGGGGATTGCCGGGACAAAAAACTGATAGCCAAACTCTTCAAAAAAGAAAAGGCTAAATTAATTTGCCAAGATCCGCCTTACGGAATTGCCGTGGTAGAAGGAAAGGAAAACTTCGCTTCTTCAAAAACCAAGCGGAGGCCGATTGCCAACGACCACTTGCAAAGCGAAGAAGAATATATCCGCTTCACCGTTGATTCCCTAGAGGCGATCAAACCGTTTCTGGAGCGCAAGAATTCCGTATATATTTTCAACTCGGACAAGATGATATTCGCGCTGAAAACCGGGATGGAAAAAGCCGGTTTCAAGTTCGCCCAGCTTCTCATCTGGGTCAAAAATCACAGTGTAATCGGGAGAATGGATTATCTGCCCCAGCATGAGCTTATAGCCTACGGCTGGCTGGGTCAGCACGATTTTCTGCGATCCAAAGACAAAAGCGTTCTCGCTTTTCCCCGGCCTGGCAAAAGCAAAGCCCACCCGACAATGAAGCCCTTGGGACTGCTCCGCAGAATTATTCTTAATAGTTCTAAAATTGGAGATGTGGTTTTTGACGGCTTCGGCGGATCGGGACAAACACTTTTGGCTTGCGAGCAGACCAAAAGAAAATGCGTGATGATTGAACTCGATCCGGAATATTGCCGGACGATTATTGATCGGTTCGAAAAAATGTCAGGAGTTAGAGTAAAGAGACTATCCGTTAACACTCAAAAAAATGAGCGGAGAAAATAACAAGGCGGTCAAAAAACGAACCGCCGAAGACAAGAAAGCGGTGCTGGAGCAGCTTAGCAAGCTGCCCATCATTCAGATTGCCTGCCAGAAAGCAAATTTAAGCAGAGCGACCTATTACCGCTGGAAAAACCAGGATAAAAAATTCGCCAAAGCCGCCGACGAAGCAATCGAGGAAGGAGTGCAGATGATAAACGACTTGTCGGAGTCGCAGCTCATCACCGCCATCAGAAATAATAATTTTCCGGCGGTGCGGTTCTGGCTGATGAATAGGCATCGAGCATATGCCAATAAGGTAGAGTTTACAGAAAGAGGAAATAGCGCTAATCAAAACTTAAATGACGAACAGAAGAAAATCGTGGAGGAATCTTTGCGATTGGCTTCCCTAGTCGAAAAAAAAGATGACTAACAAAATAAATCTGCAGGCAAAGGCGTGCGTGCAAACGATTGCAGTCGAGCCTCGCATAATCCAGCAGATAGTGAACGACCGGGATGTGCGGTTGGCAGTAACTCGCGCAAGCCATCTGCTGTTTTTTCACACTTACCTCGGTCACTACGTGAAATATCCGACAGCGGACTTTCAGAAAGAGATGTTCCAGATTACGGAAGATGAATCGATTAAGCACGCAGTGATCGTCGCTTTCCGCGATTCAGCCAAGTCGACCATTATGAACCTTTCCTACCCAATCTGGTCGATTATTGGGAAACCGCAGAAGAAGTTCGTGCTGATTCTGGGGCAGACCCAAAACCAAGCCAGAAGGCACCTCAATAACATTAAGCGTGAATTCGAAGGCAATGCTCTTTTGGCGAGAGAACTTGGCCCATTTGAGGAAAAAGATGGAGAATGGGGTTCTGTCTCGCTCGAGATTCCAAAATTCGGTGCGCGCATCACAGCCGCCTCCAGCGAACAGAGCATCCGAGGCATCCGCCATGGACAGCACCGGCCGGATCTCATTATTCTTGATGATGTGGAAGATTCCAATTCAGTGAAGACGCTGGAAGGAAGGGATAAAACCTACAACTGGCTGATGAGCGAGATCATTCCGGCCGGCGACAGAAACACAAAGATCATCGTAATCGGCAATCTGCTTCACGAGGATTCGCTTCTAATGCGCCTTAAAGAGAATATGGAGGCGGGAAAGCTGGACGGCATCTACCGGGCGTATCCACTGATTGATGAAGCCGGGGAAATTCTCTGGCCGGGTAAATTCAGAAATATGGATGAGGTCGAAGAACTGCATAAAACGATAAGCAGCGAGGTGGCCTGGCAGAGAGAGATAATGCTGCGCATCATTCCGGATGACGGACAAGTGATTTATCCGGAGTGGATCCAATATTACGATCAGCTTCCGAGTGAAAAACCAAGCTATGTAGTTGTGGGCGTCGATTTGGCTATCAAGCAAAAAGACACCGCGGATTATACGGCGATGGTGTCGGCTTTTGTTTACGGTTCGGGGGACAATCTGAAAGTCCGCATCCTGCCAAACCCTGTCAATGAACGGCTGACTTTTCCAAAAACTTTGGAAAAAATAAGGTTGATCAATGATGTCCACAGTCGCGAAACGAAGTACATCTGCGTGGAGGATGTCGCGTACCAGGAGGCGGTTATCCAGCAGCTCAAAGCCGAGGGGATAAGGGCTGAGGGCGTGAAGTGCCATAGCCAAGACAAAAGGTCGAAACTGATTGCAACCTCAGAGTATATATTCTCTGGCAAGGTTCTTTTTCCTAGCCAAGGAGCTGAAAATCTGATTCAGCAGCTAGTAGGCTTCGGCGTTGAAAAGCACGACGATCTGGCGGATGCTTTTGCATTTGTGGTCTTGAAAATCATTGACAGGAATAAGCTTGGGGGAGGCTGGGGCGTTTTAATTGCTAAAGCGTAGATTAAGCCAAAAAGGCATGCAAAAAAGGCAGTTTTCTGTCTTTTTTGCTATTTATAATGAAAATAGGCCGTTATATATTAGAAGCCCCATTGACGGCTGGTTTTGTTTTGTGCTAAATTACATATATATCATAAACATTACATATATGCTCGAAAGATTAACCAAAAACCAAAGGGATCTATACAATTATCTGGAGTCTTACATATCAAGGCACGGCCATTCCCCTACGATGTCGGAGATGAAGGCCGAACTTAAAGTCAAATATATCAACTCGATTTCGCAATGGCTGAAAGCGCTGGAAAGGCGCGGCTTGATTTCAAGAAAACTCAATCAACACAGAGGAATTTATCTTACGAATCAGAATGGCGGAAAAAATTCTTTCACAACTATAATCCCCGTTCTCTCTTCAGTGGGCTGTGACAATCTCCAAGTGCTGGCCGATCATAATTATTCCGATTTTTTAACAGTGGATAATTCATATGTTGCGAAAGCCAAAGATGAAGTAGTTGCGTTCAAAGCCGCAGGGAACAGCATGGATGATGCTGGAATCGAAAATGGTGACTACGTTTTAACTGAAGTGACGGATAACGTTCAGTCCGGGGATTTGGTTGTCGCCAACATCGGGGATATGGCAGTTGTCAAACGGATAAAATTCACCGCGAATGCGACCATTCTCAATCCGGAATCGAAAACTGGAAAGTACGGATCAATAATTATGAAAGAAGGCTCGCGCATATTCGGAAAGGTTCTGGATATAATCAGGATGTCACCGAAAGACAACGAAATAACATACGAGTATATTGGAGAAAATAATTTTTAGGAATACAAATCAATGAGCTTTCGAATTATTAAAACAAAATCCAACTTAATTAGGATGATTTGAAGATCAAAAAAAGCCGCCAATGACGGCGGTTTCTTCGGGCGTTTAAATCAAAGAAGAGTCCCTTCCCTTTAAGACTCCGGTTCGATTCTCTGAAAAGCTAGCTATGAATACAGAAGCTTAACACTTTTATTGTATCATAACTGACGCCTATTTATCAACCTAACACCAAATGCTATGAGCAAGGAATCAAAAACCACTCTTCGCGGTCGAGATGCAGAAACTGGCGAATTCACGACTGTGGAGGAGGCCAGACGACATCCTAAAGACCATATCGTTGAACGTGTTCCAAAGCCCGGCTACGGAGACACGGACAGAAAAAAGAATAAATAGGATAGCTTAGATGTAAGTAATTGGGGAGAATCCGCTTGAGGGAAGGAAGCGGCTTTTCTCCCCATACTCCTAATTTCATGAGACAATCCCCCTAATTTATAATTAAAAATTTATGACAAATCCAAGAGTCTTTATAAGTTTTGATTTTGACCACAATGAGACAGAAAAGCATCTTTTTGTGGGTCAAGCAAAAAATTCAAAGACACCATTCAGCATAGAAGATTGGTCTTCAAAGGCGTCTCTTCCACAAAGTCAATGGGAAAGACTAATTGAAGATAAAATCAATAGATCAGATATGGTACTTGTCCTTGTGGGCAAAAGCATGTATTCAGCTTCTGGTGT
Source organism: Parcubacteria group bacterium (assembly GCA_041661585.1). Lineage (GTDB taxonomy): Bacteria > Patescibacteriota > Minisyncoccia > Moranbacterales > UBA11712 > JAPLXD01. The sequence continues at coordinate 5,525 of JBAZUC010000018.1, read as the reverse complement.
TGAAAAAGAAATTGCTTTTGCTACCAGAAACAATGTCCCTGTTTTTGGCGTGTATATTGACGGGGCAAGTGCTGATTGTTCTTTGCCAACGAGCTTGCCGAGAAATAGAGTGATTAGTTGGGATTGGAATAATATTGCAAATGCCATTAATCAGCTAATGAGAGAAGGCAAGAACAAATAATTATGAGAAAAGCACTTATTATTGGCATTGATAAATATCCTAATTCACCGCTTTTTGGTTGCGAAAATGATGCCGCATCAGTTGCAAGTATTCTTGAAAAAAATGGCGACGGGTCACCAAATTTTGATATAAAACTCATCAGCAGCGATAGTGATAATGTTACTAGCGATGTAATTCAAACAGGATTGGGTGAACTTTTTTCCGGAGATGCAGAGACCGCGCTTTTCTACTTTGCAGGTCACGGGATAATCGACCCTATAACAAATACTGGCTATATCGTCAGTCAAGACGGGAAGAAAGGGAGCTGGGGTATATCACTCGCGGAAATATTAGGGATGGCAAATGACGCATCCCCACGTATTAAATCGACAGTGATTATTTTAGATAGCTGCAACTCAGGATATGCTGGTGAAGTTGCTGGACTGAATAAAAGTCAAATTTCTGTTATCGGAAACGGGGTAACTATTCTTACAGCATGTCATCGTGAACAGGCAGCAGCAGAGGACAACGAACAAGGGCTATTTACGAGCATTCTTTTGGATGGATTGAGCGGTGGATCCGCGGATATATTGGGGCGCATTACTCCCGCTTCAGTCTATTCACATATTGATCAGACTCTCGGTTCATGGGAACAGCGTCCAATATATAAGGCAAACGTACAAACATTTGTTACGCTTCGTCATATAGCTCCGAAGATTTCGCCTGACATTCTTAGACGGTTACCAGTATATTTCAAGAATCCAACAGACGAATTTTCACTCGATCCTTCTTTCGAACCAGACAGAAAAAACATACCAGAAAATTTAAGAAGTATCCCCGTGAACGAAGATAATATCCGAACTTTTAAAGAACTTCAATTGTGCAATCGGTATGGCTTAGTGATTCCAATCGAGGCTGAGCATATGTACTATGCCGCTATCAATTCGAAAGCGTGCAAACTAACCGCATTAGGGGCGCATTACCGAAAGTTAGCTGAACTAGGTCGTATCTAGGTAAGCAACTATTAGTAAATCGTATGCAGAATAGTAATGGTGATTATAAACACCTCAAAGATCATATTTATTACAGCGATCTTTACGACAAATTCACGATTCAAGAATGCCAGTTTTGGGATAAGCACAAGGAAGAGTACGAGCAAAAAATAAAAGCGGAGCGCGATCCCAAAAAGATGGAGAAACATCATGCCGGAAAGCTGGCGGTTGATCTCGGATTATATTTTGTGAAAGGAGAGCGTTACGCTAAAAAATCTGAGCTCATCCGCAAGTGGATGGATGAAGATAAAGCCAAAGACGAAAAACTGGAGAACGCCACTGAACCCAGAAATATCCATTGTCTTTATTGCAGCTCGCCCGAGATGACTTGCACCTCACGTCATTTCATGAATGATTCCAATGGAAAGGAAGAAGTTCTGTTTATGTTCCAATGTGACAAATGCAATAAACGAAGATCTTATTGGGAAAACGGAAAAGAATGGGAGCATAAACCCAATCTCTGTTCAAAATGCAATGCTGAAATGCAACATAGCAGTTCCCGCAAAGGCGAGGTTATAACAACAATCTATTCCTGCTCCCAATGCGGGAATAAAGAAACTGATGTTTTTGATATGACCGTAAAAGAAAAACCTGCCGATCCGAACTTTGAAATGAATCGCAAAAAATATTGCTTGTCAGATAAAGAAGGCGCGGAATATATTTCTCAAAAAGAAGGGATGAAAGAAATCCAACGCATGATGGACGAGGTGAAGGAGAGGAAGCAAAATAAATCATTATACGATGCTATTGCCAAAATTAAGAAGCTCACAATTTTCGAGCTTCAAAAGATCCTCGATCCGATTCTTGAGAAAGCGGGTTATGTGGGACTGGAATTTGAAAAACCTGAGCTTCAAAAGGATATTGTCCTTGAATTTGGTATTCAAGATTCCAAATCCGGCCGGTCTGAATGGGACAGCATCCATGAACTTCAAAAACTCTTCAAAAAGTCCTTGGAAGGCACCAATTGGCGCCTGATGAGCGATGGAGTCAGATATCGCCTTGGATTCCTTCAAGGGCGCCTTAGTGGCGTAGAAGGCGAGGAAAACCTCCGAAAGATTGCCGAAAGCGACCAGAAAAAAAGAGACAAGAACCTGTCTCAATCTTCAAAATAAGACAGGGGCTGTTTCGTGTCTCATTTGTCTCATTTTGCTCTTCAAACCGCGACCGATGCCCTTCGAATTATCTGAATTTGCAAACCCCTGAAAAGCCCTTGAAAAGCCTCGAGACGCAAGGTCCTAGACCGACTCGGGGAGAATTTATTTTCAGGCTTATATAAAGCCTGATTTCATTTTTTCTTGGCCACGCTCCAAAGAACGTCAAATTGCATTTTTTGAAGGCCGGTAAACTCCACGCTTTCGACGATGAATCCGAATGATTCTTTGTGCGAGCTGATGAAGGCGACTTTTTTGTCATATATGATATATCCCATCGACGGGATATTTTTTTGCGTGAGAAATCGGCGCTCGACGTCCGGCCCGTCGCCCGAGAAAATATGCTCTTTTATTTTTCCTGCCGGATGTCCCCAGATCGTTTTGAGGGGAATGTCGCTGGATTTTCTTTTTTCATCAAACCAGAGAAGAAAGTCTCCTCCGAGAAAATTCAGCATATGTTTGTAGGGCCAATAGATGAAGAGCGTGATATTGTCGTGCCACAAAATGTCTTTGAGAAGTTGCTTCACGCCATCCGGCCCTTCAAAAAAGCGAATCTTTGGCTGTACGGATTGGGACTTGTCGATGAGGGAGTTCAGATTTTTGGCGAGGTATTCTTGTTGGGAAGTGAGCCGTGCAACCTGGTCGTCCAAAAGAACGGACAATTGGCGCGCGTCGCCGACTTCGAAAAGAGTCGTTCCTTCAATGGCGCGTTCAACGATGAGTCCCTTTGCGCTGAGAGCTTTGATCTGGTCATAGACGGACGTGCGGGTGATTCCCGTGCGGCTCGCAAGCGTGCGGGCGGTGGCTTTGCCTTCTTCCAAAAGGGCGATGTACACCTTTTGGGCCGGAACGGAGATGCCGATTCCGAAGAGAATCTCTTGGATGTTTTGCATATAGTTTTACTCAATTTTTACTTGTTTGTCGAATGTCGACTACAGATTAACACATATATCCTCTTCGCGCTATAGTGCAGTCAGTTCATTGAAAAGGGCGCGCATATATCATATGCCGGCCGCAAATATCCCAAGGAGGATGAAAAAATGGCAAAAGCAGTTACTCGGATCAAAAAAACCCGGACTTCCGTTCCCAGAACCCTTTCTCAGGCGGATGCTCTACTGGCAAAAATTGGCCAGACTCAAGACGCCATCAATGAGATCGAAAAAGATCTCCAGGCGAAAGTTGCCGAACTCAAAGCGGAAGCGGGAAAGAAGCTTCAGCCGCTCCAGGTTCAGCGGACCAGCGACATCAATGCCCTCTTCGCCTTTGCGAGTCCCCGCAAGGCCGAACTGACCAGGGTTGCGCGGTCTGTCATCTTGGGCAACGGTTCCTTCGGTTGGCGCTGGACGACCCCGCGAGTCGAAGTGAGCGGGACCGAAGAGCAAATGATGGCTTGGCTCAAGGCTTCCGGAAATGAGGACTATGTCCGGGTGATCGAAGAGATCGACCGTCAGTCCCTTTTGGCCGACCGGCTCGTGATCGCCGGAGTCAGCTATGTGCAGGACGATGAGTTCTTCGTCGTTCCCAAACAAGCGGCCAAGAAGGCGAAGACCTTCACTCAAGCCGTCGATCGGTAAACCCGATCCAAATCAAAAGCCAGTTTGCACGTCAGACTGGCTTTTTTCATTCCCGGGCTTGTTTTTGTTACGCAACAAGCTGCGTAATCGATTGCGTAGCTCCCGCCCTGTTTTTGATTGGACGAAAGGGCGCAGTATGCTACCATTTCTTTATGATGAAGAACCAGGAAAAATTTGACGTGGCGGTCATCGGCGGCGGTCCGGCGGGCATGATGGCGGCGGGCCGGGCGGCGGAACTGGGCGCGCGGGTGGTGCTTTTGGAAAAAAATGAGAGCCTTGGCAAAAAACTTTTGATCACCGGCAAAGGCCGCTGCAATCTGACGCAGGCGGAGTTTGACCTCAAAAAAATGGTCGGCCAATTCGGCAAGAATGGAAAGTTTTTATTTTCCTCCCTGGCAGCTTTCGGGCCGGAAGAAGTGATCAAATTTTTTGAGGACAGGAAATTGCCCACAAAAACCGAAAGAGGCGGACGGGTTTTTCCCGTTTCGAACAAGTCGCACGACGCGTTGCGGGTGATGGAAAAATATCTGGGAGAGAAAAAAGTGAAGATACTTTTTGGCAGTGAAATTGTCGGCTTCGAAAGCGGCGGGAAGAAAATCAAGAGCGTGAAGTTGAAACATGAAAAAGGCAAGCCGGGCAAAAAAGTAGTAACAGCGGATAAATTCATTTTGTGCACCGGCGGAAGGTCCTATCCGACAACCGGTTCGACCGGAGACGGATATCAATGGGCCAAAGATTTGGGGCATACGATCATCAAGACTGCGCCGGCTCTGGTGCCGATCAAAACGAAAGAAACTTGGGTAAAAGAAATGCAAGGCTTGAGCTTGAAAAACGTGGAGATCAGTTTGATCCAAGACGGAAAGAAAAAAAATTCAAGATTCGGGGAAATGCTTTTCACGCATTTCGGTTTGAGCGGACCGATCGTGCTGGACATCAGCAAAAAGGCCGGGGAGTTGGCGGAGAAAGGCGAGGTCGCGGTCTCGATCGATCTCAAGCCCGCCTTGAGCGCCGAACAGCTCGACGCCCGCCTTCAAAGAGATTTTGGCAGCAACGCGAAAAAAGATTTTGTGAACTACTTGCCGGAACTTTTGCCGCAAAAAATGATCGCCACAATGATCGGCTTGTCCGGCATTGACCCGCGCAAAAAAATCAACACCGTCACGGGAGCGGAGCGGAAAAAATTGGCGCTTCTTCTCAAGGATCTGCGCCTGACATTCGATGGCACAGCCGGATATGCCCAAGCGGTCGTCACCAGCGGGGGAGTGAGCCTCAAAGAGGTGAATTCCAAAACGATGCAATCCCGATTGATCGACAATCTCTTTTTCGCCGGCGAGATATTGGACGTGGACGGACCGACGGGCGGATACAATCTGCAAATATGCTGGAGCACCGGATACGCGGCCGGAACATACGCGGCAAGCATATAAATTCAGAATACATCCAAAAAAACAACCCCATTTCGGTAGGATTGTTTTTTTATGTGAAAAAGAATATTCTTCTGGTTTCAATATTTACGCTTTCCGGCGATTGGATTTTTTGACAACTTTTTTGGCGACGCGTGAGGCATTTTTGGCCACTTCACGCTTCG
>JBAZUC010000017.1:0-14461 GCA_041661585.1 Parcubacteria group bacterium | reverse complement strand
AAAAGAGTTGAGTATATACTCCAAAAAGAATGCCTTCGATTTATATTCTTATTATTTTTCTCGTGTTTGTAGTCTTGGCTCTGGCCGGATTTGTTTTGTCTTTGCGAAAAAAAATCGGTGATTCTGAAAAACAGGACGCGGAAAGCAAAAACGGCGATATAACAAGCAATATCAGCAATCAGATCCAATTGCTTTCCAGCAGTTTCAGTGCGAGCCTTAGCAATATTCAAAAAAGCGTCGACCAGCGGCTGGGCGAAAACACGGATCGATTGGACAATGCCAGCAAATCCTATGCGGAAGTCAGATCCCAGCTGGCAAAATTAGAAGAACAGACGCAAAAAGTCTTCGAGGCCAGCAAAGATATTTCATCTCTCCATGATATCCTCAATGCGCCGAAGCTGCGGGGCGTGATGGGGGAGTTCATGCTCGAAAACTTGCTAAGCCAGAAGTTGAGCAAAAATCTTTATACTCTGCAACATTGCTTCAAGAGCGGGGAAAAAGTGGATGTGGTCGTGAGGCTCAAAGATTATCTGATTCCCATCGATTCCAAATTTCCGCTGGAAAATTTCCGCAAAATTATCGAAGCGGAAGATGACGCGCAAAAAGATGTCCACAAAAAGCAATTTTATAGCGATGTGAAAAAGCACGTTGATTCCATCGCCCAGAAATATATTTTGCCCAATGAAGGAACGTCAGACTTCGCTTTCATGTATATACCGGCGGAAAATGTCTATTATGAGATCATCAGCCATGATTTTGGCAACAAAAATCTGTTTGACTATGCTAAGGAAAAAGGCGTTATACCCGTTTCGCCCAACATTTTCAACGCCTATCTCGGAACAATCGTGATGGGACTCAGCGGAATGAAGATCGCTGAAAACGCCAAAGCTATTTTCAAAAACATAAAGAATCTGGAGCTCTATTTCGGAAAGATCAGAGGCGACTTTCTTTCACTGGGAACGCATATCAAAAATGCCCACAACAAATATGAACTGACCGACAGGCGAATGGAGAAATTTCAGATGGAGCTTGAGAAAACGAAAGACAAGGAATTGGAAGTTGTTTCGGAAAACATTAAATTGCCAGAAGTTGGGATCGAACAAAATGCCGAGCAATTGGAAGACAAAATTTAGAGAAAAAGCCAGGAGATTTTTTTGGCATGGTTTCTGGACCGATCCGGTGATTTTTTTCTCACTGATTTTTGCGATCTTGGTGAACGCCGGGCTTTGGGTTGCTCTTTTTTGGACAGTGACGCCGACGGATCTGCCGATAATTTTGCACTACAACATATATTTCGGCGTGGATGCTGTCGGCGGCTGGAAAAGCCTTTTTTTCATGCCAACATTGGCAGCCACACTTCTTTTTCTCAATATGGTGCTCTCAAGATATTTTTATTACAAGGAAAAAATGGCGGCCTATCTTTTCGCTGGAACGGCGCTCGTTTTGCAAATTTTGATGGCGGTGGGAGTGATCAGCGCTATTTTAATAAATTTTTAATTTTGAATCAATTTTGAATGATATAATTTTGAAACATTGAAACATTGAGACATTAAGACATTATTTCAAAATTGGAAATTCAAAATTTTATTACTTGAAATGAAATTTGCTTATCCTGATCCTAGGACTAACGATCCGAAACAACGCAAACTCCAACGGTTCTTTGAGGTGATTCCCGGCATCATCACCTGGTTCACGCTTTTGGGGATGTTTGTTTTTTCTTTTCTCGTTCCGGTTTGGATTGCGGTCTTCATCATCGCTTTTGACATATATTGGCTCTATCGAACGATCTATATTTCCACTTATTCAATAATGGCTTTTCGAAAAATGAAAAAGCACAAGCTGATTGATTGGATGGAAGCTTGCCGGCGTATATCAGATCCTGAAAAATTTTTAGCGGAATTGAAAGAAAGGATGGCCGGACTGAAAAACAAAAAGAAATCAAAAATGCAGATTCGTGCGCTTGGAGAACTTGCGAAAGACGTCAAATTCGTTGCGCCAGACAAGGAGAAGTTCATGGATTGGAAAGATATATATCATGTGATTTTGCTGCCGACGGCGGGAGAAAATCCGGAAATCATTGAGCCGGCCATTCAGGCGGTCGCGGACTCGAGTTTTCCCAATGAGCAATTCATCATTCTTCTTGCGACGGAAGAGCGCGAAGACGAAGAAAAAAGAAACCGCAAGATCAACTATCTCAAGAAAAAATTCGAGGGAAAATTCTTTGATTTTTTGGCGACGGTGCACAAAGTGGAAGCGGGCGAGATGAAAGCCAAGGCTTCGAATACGACCTACGCCGCGAAATATTTGAAAAAGTATCTCGAAGAGAAAAATATTCCTCTCGAGGGAGTGATCCTCTCCAATTTCGACTGCGATACTTGCGCCCATCCGGAATATTTCGCGGCGCTCACCTTCAAATATATTACCGAGCCGGAACGATTGCAGTTTGCCTATCAGCCGTTGCCGATGTACCACAATAATATCTGGGACACGAATGCGTTTGTGCGGATCATTGTCACAGGTTCTTCTTTTTGGCATATGGTTGAGGCGATGCGGCCGGAGCATATGGTGACCTTTTCGTCGCACTCGGAAGCCTTCAAAACGATCGTTGATGTCGACTATTGGCCGGTGAATGTGATCTCGGAGGACTCGATCATCTATTGGAAATGCTATGCCTATTTCAATGGGAACTATAAAGTGAAGCCGATCTATTTGCCTGTTTCGCTCGACGCGGTGCTGGCGGACACCTATTGGCATACGATCCAAAACCAATACAAGCAAAAGCGGCGCTGGGCGTACGGAATTGAAAATTTTCCACTTCTCGCGCGGGCTTTTCTCGCGAACAAGAAAATTCCTTTCGGAAAAAAAATGAAGCACTTGTTCACGATGCTCGAAGGCCATTGGTCATGGGCAACAAACGCTTTCGTCATCGTGCTTCTCGGATGGCTGCCGGTCATGATCGGTGGACCCAAATTCAACGAGTCGGTTCTTGCCCACAACTTGCCGTATATGACACGCTATTTGATGAACGCCGCGCTCATCGGCTTGGTGGTCTCGATGTTTTTGAGTTTGATGCTCCTTCCGCCCCGGCCGAAGAGATATACGCGCAAAAGATATATCTATATGTTTCTTCAGTGGTTTCTTGTTCCGATCACAGCGCCGTTTCTTGGAGCCATGCCGGCCATCGACTCCCAAACCCGAATTCTCTTTGGCAAATACTTCGGCGAATTCTGGGTAACGGAAAAAGTGAGGAAAAAGGATTAGTATCTTAGAAATAAAGTTGTGAAATTTTTTTCCCCATTTATATTTTCTTTTCTACTTTCGGTCATCGCGATTTGGGTTTTGTTGCGGGTGAGAATAAATAATAAAAAACGGCTTGGTGGAGTAGTGGTGATCGCGGTTTTTGTTTTGACGGTTTTACTCGATCGAAATCTTGTCATCACCAAGCCTATTGCGGGGATTCTTGCCGGAGGAGTGCTAATTTTATTTTTTGGCCTTTGGGATGATTTGAAAAATTTGAATTGGAAGCGGCAGCTATTGTTTCAGGTTATCGTTGCAACTGTCGCAATCAGTCTTGGTGTCCGAAGCGGTTTCATCGCCAATCCGCTTGGCGGAGTCATCAGTCTCAATGATCCAACGATATATTATTTTTTCTATAGTCTATACTTTCTGATCTTCCTGAATTCGCTCAATTGGCTTGACGGGACGGACGGATTGGCTAGCGGAGTGACGCTGGCGTCGCTCGGGACGATCGGCATTTTGAGCTTCAAACCCGAAGTCAACCAGCCGGCGGTGGCGATACTTTGCGCTATCGCGGGCGGAGCAGTGCTTGGATTCCTGGTTTTCAACTTCAATCCATCAAAAATTTTAGCCGGGACGAGCGGAGCTTGGTTTTTCGGTTTTCTCTTGGCCAGCCTTTCAATATTCGCCGGAGCCAAAATCGCGACAGTAATGATGGCAGTTTTGATCCCGATTTTGGATTTGCTCCGCGTCGTCTGGGAAAGATACGGAGCCGGCCAATCTGTTTTTCAAAAAGACCACCGGCATCTGCATTATTTGCTTCTTGATGCCGGTTTTTCCGAGCGAAAAATATTTTTCCTCTATTTTTTCGCAAGTATATTGATCGGAGCGCTGGCGCTCAATTTGAACGGAATGGGAAAATTGATTATGATGGGAATAGTCGGTATAATATATTTTTGGATCATACCATGCAAAATAAAACGAAAATCAAAATACTTGTCGGCGTAGTCGCAGTTGCGATCATTGGCATCCTTGCGAATTATATTTTCAGCGAAGTTTTTTCTGTACAAGGAAATGTGATCAAGCGCATATATATCCGCGACGTGCTGGTCAAGGCTGAATTGGTGAAATCAAAGACAAAAATAGAGCTTGGTTTGGGCGGAAGGCCCAGTCTTTCCAGCGGACGAGGAATGTTTTTTCAAATGCCCAAGGATAGCACTCAGCATTTTTGGATGAAAGAAATGCGGTTCGCGATTGATATCATTTGGATCGAAAACAATCGGGTAATTGGATGCGAAAAGAATATTTCTTCCAATGATCCGCGAACTTTTTCTTCTCCCGGAGACGCGGGATATGTCCTTGAAGTTCCGGAAGGTTTTTGCGATCAAAACAAGGTAACGGTGAATGATGAAGTGAAAATATAAGCGCCTTTGCGGCGCTTGAAATTGCGTCGCTCACCTCAAATGAAAACAAGTTCTCATTTGCAGGGTTTACTCGCAATTATGAAAACTTGCGCAATGCGATACTATTTGCTAGACTTTGAAAACTCAATAATTCGCTAAAATACCAACAAATGCAAAAATTCAAAATAACCGAAAAAGGAGTCAATTTTCTTCTCATTTTCATTCTCGGCTTTTTGGTGGGAGTGGCGCTCAAATCTGAAGCGCAAAAAAGGATCACGATCGGATTTAATGACTATCTGGTGCCAAAATACAAGCAAGATATCAATTTGATGGCGCCGGCGGTTCCAGCTGCTCAACCGCAAGATCAAAATCAAAATCCGGCCGCAGCAGGTGCTGATCAAGATACCAGCCAACCAAATCCACAGCCTGCGCCAGACAATTCGCAAAGTCAGCCTCAGCAATAAGCTTATAATCTCTAATTAAAACCGAATAAACTATGTCCGAAGAAATTAAAAACGAGGAGGGGAAAATGGAAGAAGAAAAAGAAGAAACAAAAAGCGAGGAGAGTAAGCCAGCTGATCTCAAAAAGCGGGCCAAAAACTATCTCTCAATCATCATCCTCTTGGCCGGTCTCTTAGTAGGAAGCGTTTTTGTGGATGTGGCGCAGTTTGTAAGCCGGCAGGGAATATCTCCGCGGGCGATGCGCCAGCTGGATGTGATCCCGTTTGAAAACCGGACGTGGGTTGCCTACAATGAGCCGGTTGTCACCGTTCAGGTCGTGAATGACTCAAATTGCAAGGAATGTGATGTGACGGACGCGGTCAAGATGATGAAAAGAGTGATGCCGACGCTGCTTGTCAAAGAAGTGCAGTTTGACAGCGTGGATGGAAAAGCTTTGATCGATCAAATGAAGATCAAGAGCCTTCCCGCTTTTGTATTTGATGAGAGCGTGACGAAAACGGACATATATACCCAAGCGCAGGATATTTTCCAAAAACAAGATAACAATTATATGATCGATACGGCACAGATCGGAATTCAGCCGGGAAAATTCCTGACGTTGCCGCAAGTGAGCGCTGATGACGCGCAAGTGGGACCTGCGGACGCAAAGGCGAAGATGATCATTTTCAGCGATTTCCAATGTCCGTATTGCAAATCTTTCTATGAACAAGGCGTCAAGAAAGCAATGGCTGATTATAAGGACCAAGTATTGTTTGTCTTCAAAGAAGTCCCGCTGTCTATTCATGACAAAGCGGTAGCTGCAGCGATGGCGGCTGAATGCGCCAATGAGCAGGGGAAATTCTGGCAAATGGCGGACAAACTCTATGGCGATCAAAAAACATGGAGCGCGGCGGCGGCTTTCAACGCGGCGCCTTACGCCAGCGCGATCGGCGTGAATACGGCCCAGTTCAATCAGTGCGTGACCTCGAAGAAATTTCAAAACAAGATCGATGCCGACAACAAAATGGCGCAGGATTTTGGAATTTCCGGCACGCCGGCATTTTTCGTGAACGACAAATTCTTCGGCGGTATGGTGCCGTATGAACAGATCAAGATGGCGATCGACGCGCAATTGGCGCAATAAAGTAAATATAGAGTATCTTGTATAGTATTTAGAATAGAAATCGGGTCGAAAGGCTCGATTTCTTTTTGCATTTTTGTTTTTGTGATATAATATTTTTGTATGAATCCCGTTAGAAATTTACTAGTTGATAATTTTGACGGGATGCAAATTAAGAATATTTCTAACGGGATGAAACTCGACAAGAAAATTTTCGAAATTATTTTTCACGCGCGGGGGGGGCAAGGAGCGAAGACGGCCGCCGAACTTTTGGCGCAGGCAGCGCTCGCAGAAGGGAAGTTCGTGCAGGCTTTTCCTGATTTTGGGCCGGAGCGGACGGGCGCGCCGATGAAAACATTTGTTCGCATATCAGATGAGCCGATTTTGACGCATGAGCCGGTTGTTGACCCGGACGCGGTGATCATGATGGACGAAACGCTTTTGGGGATCGTGGACGTTTCCAAAAACCTTGATGAAAATGAAAATTTGATCGTGAATTCGACGAAAGACAGGGAAACGATTTCGCAAAAAACGGGATATGCTGGAAATATTTTCCCGATCGACGCGACGGGATTGTCGATGGAAGTGATCGGCGAGCCGCGGCCAAACACGGCGATTTTGGGAAAGTTGGTGAAGATCACGGAAGTCGTGAAGCTCGAGAGTGTGATCGAAGTTTTTCGGGAGAAATATCTGGAAAAAATCGGGCAAGAAAAAACAGAGAAGAATATTCAGGCGATCGAAAAAGCATATGATAGTATTTAGTATTTTTTTATGACAGAAGCTTGGAAAGAAATTGAAGAGGGTGCGGTGATTTTGCACGATACAAAGAAATCACCAAAAACCGGCGATTGGCGGTATATGAAGCCGATGGTGGACAAAAAAACCTGCATTGGCTGCGGGCTGTGTTTTGAGCCTTGTCCGGAGGCGTGCATTGACTACGACAGCGAACGAAAAGCTGATATAGATTTCGACATTTGCAAAGGTTGCGGAGTTTGTGCGACGGTTTGCCCGCAAAAAGCGATAACTATGGGAAAAAATTAAAATAATGACAGAAAAAAAGAAAAATCTGGCCCTGACAGGTGGAGCCGCAGCAGCGGAGGCTTTGAAGCAGATCAACCCGGATGTGATACCGGTCTATCCGATCACGCCGCAAACTACGATCATTGAGACCTACGCAAAAATGGTGGCGGATGGTGAAGCGGAGACAGAAATGATCCAAGTTGAGTCGGAACACAGCGCGATGAGCGCTACGGTGGGCGCGAGCGCGGCCGGAGCAAGGGCGATGACCGCGTCAAGCTCGCAGGGAATTTTGCTGATGGCGGAAGTTTTGCCGATTGCATCGGGAATGCGGCTGCCGATTTTGATGCTGGTGAGTGCGCGAGCGATTTCGGCTCCGATCAACATTCACGGTGACCATCAAGACGTGATGTTTGTGCGGGATTCGGGCTGGATCCAGATATTTTCGGAAAACTCCCAGGAAGTCTATGACAATACTCTGATTGCTTTGAAACTGGCCGAAAAAGTGCGGTTGCCGGCGATGGTCATCATGGATGGTTTTCAGACCTCGCATAGCGTGGAAAATTTGGAAATTTTGGAGGATTCAATCGCGAAAAATTTTGTCGGTGATTATGCTCCGAAAAATTTTCTGCTCAATTTTGACGAACCAAAAACTTTCGGGCCGGTTTCGCTTCCCAATTCATATTTTGAATTCAAAAGAGCGCAAATTGAGGCGATGGACGGAGTGATTGGTGAAATCGGGGGAATACTTGAGGAATATGGGAAAATCAGCGCAAGATTTTATGATGTTTTTGAAAGCTATAAGCTTGAAGACGCGGAACGAGTGATCGTAGTGGCTGGGTCAACTGCTGGAACGGCCAAAGTCGCAGTCGATGAACTTCGCGAAAAAGGCGAGAAGGTGGGACTTTTGAAGATCAAATTGTTCCGCCCGTTTCCATATGACCGGATCGCCCAAGCGCTCCAAAACGCGTCGAAGATCGCCGTTTTTGACCGGACAGTTTCATTCGGGTCCAATGCGCCGCTTTGCAGTGAAGTGATTCAAATTATGTCCACAATTCCGGGGAAAAAATATACCGTACAATCCTGCATTTATGGCCTCGGCGGAAGAGAAATTTTCAAAGAAGATATCAAAAAGGTTTTTGAAGGTTTGAACAAAGATAAAGTCGAAGGGATAAAATATATTGGCTTGAAATAAAATGAACAAAAAATTGACAGAAAAACTTGCTCCCGGACATTCCACTTGCGCCGGATGCGGAATTCCGGCGATCGTGCGGACGGTTCTTGGCGCGACGGATGATCCGGTGATTGTTGTGAGCGTGACGGGATGCATGGAAGTGACTTCAACGCTCTATCCCTATTCGGCGTGGAAAGCGCCGTTCATTCACAGCGCTTTTGAAAATGGAGGAGCAACGGCGGCGGGAATTGATGGCGCGATCAAGGCTTTGCGCAAAAGAAACAAGATTCCGGCTGACAAAAAAATTCAAGTCATCGTGTTCGCGGGCGACGGGGGAACGTATGACATTGGATTGCAAAGTTTGTCGGGCGCGCTTGAGAGACAGCACGATTTTCTCTATGTCTGCTATGACAATGAAGCGTATATGAACACAGGCGGGCAAAGAAGCGGGGCGACTCCGTTCGGCGCCGACACGGAAACGACTCCGGCGGGAAAACAAAGTTTTGGCAAAACGGAAAAGCGTAAAGATCTGATGTCGATCGTGATCGCGCACCATATCAAATACGCGGCGCAGGCGAATGTTGCATATCTGGCGGACCTCAAAATGAAAGCCAAAAAAGCGTTTGAGCTTGAAGGTCCGCGATTTTTGCTCGTTCTTCAGCCCTGTACGAATCTCTGGAAATATCCGACTTCGGAATATGTCCGCATTGGAAAATTGGCGACCGAGACGAATTTTTGGCCGCTTTGGGAATATTTGGACGGAAAATATAAAATAAACTGGGCGACAGAAAATCCCAAGCCACTCGAAGAATTTTTGAAAACCCAGGGGCGGTTCAAGCACCTTTTCAAGCCCGGCAATGAAAAAGTGATTGCCGAAATGCAAAAAGAAACGGATGAGGATTGGAAAAGATTGGTGAATTTGTCGGAAATATAGCGTATGGAAATAAAAAACGAAAAAAATCTTCGAAATTTCATTCAAATTGTTCCAGAGACAGGAATTTCAGTTGATTATTTGAACGAGCTCTCAACTCTTTGGACATTTTCTTCTTTCGGACTTGAGAAGTCGAATCAAAAAAATTGGGACAATTTCTGGTCCTCCGAAAGAGGAGAGTACTATAAAAAAAAGATTATTGCTCGATATGAAGAGCTTTATCCGCCGAATGAATATAACTACAGCCAAATCAGTGATGATACGAAAATGAGGATAAAAGGACTTAATGAAATTGCGGATAGAGTCAATGGACTGCTTGCCAGCGGAAAATTCACTCGGGAAGAATTCACCAGGATATTCGTCAGGGCCAGCGAGTTGGTCTATGGGGAGAATGACAAACGATATCTCGATGAAAAAGAGATCTATGAGAGCGAATTTGGGGAAATGAAAGATTAAAAAAGAGGATTCGTAATAAGTAAACGAAACATATGTCGAAACCCAAAGTAGATCAGGAGCTTTGCATCGGTTGCGGGACTTGCGAGGCGCTTTGCCCCGAGATATTCAAAGTTGAGGATGAAAAATCGGTTGTGATCGGCGAGGATTGTGAAAAGGTGGGATGTAATTGCGATGAAATCGTGGTAAGCTGTCCAGTGAACGCGATCTCGATGGAATAATGAGAAATTAGATATAAAAAAGAAGAAATGAGAAATGCTTTTTAGCACTTTCTGAACCTTTCTTCTTTTTGATTTTTATTTCTTATATTTTATTTTTAGTTTCTTTTTTTATGCCGGAAGAAATAAATAAAAAGCAATATAACAAAATCATTATTGCCGTTGTAATTGTATCTGTCATCGCATCTTCTTTTTTTGGGGCGATGTTTGGATTCATGTCGGCGAAAATCGGACAAGGGAAGTTCAATTTGCCCAATATTTTGAAAAAAAGCCAAAGCCAGACGAGCAGCGCCGGTTCGGGACAGACAATGAGCGTTCCCAGTGAAGAGTCAGCCGTCGTTCAGGCCGTCAAAAAAGATTCTCCCGCAGTGGTGAGTATCATTATTTCAAAACAAGTTGTTCGAGCTCCGGATTTTTTCTCCGATCCATTTTTCGATCCTTTTGGTTTTCAGCAACAACAGCCAAGCCAAGGCCAGGGAAATACAGGCCAAAAGCAGGAGGTCGGAGCTGGTTCGGGGTTCATAGTTTCAAGTGACGGCTTGGTTGTGACGAACAAACACGTTGTTTCGGATGAGAGCGCCAGCTACACTGTGATGACCAACGATGAAAAAAAACGTGACGCCAAGGTGCTGGCAATCGATCCGGTCAATGATGTCGCGATTCTCAAAATTGACGCCGCCAATTTGCCGGTTTTGGAGCTGGGTGATTCATCAAATCTGCAAATCGGCCAAACGGTCATTGCCATCGGGAATTCGCTTGGAGAGTTCAGAAATACGGTAAGCAAGGGAATAATTTCGGGCCTCAAGCGCAATGTCACAGCCGGATCAGGAATGGGTGATTCAGAAACTCTTTCCGAAGTGATCCAAACGGACGCGGCCATCAATCCGGGAAATTCCGGCGGACCACTTCTTGATATTCAGGGAAAAGTGATCGGTGTGAATGTGGCGATGGCGCAGGGGGCGCAGAACGTGGGCTTTGCCTTGCCGATTGGTATAATCAAAAAAGATCTTGACAGCGTGAAAAGCAGCGGAAAAATCTCGCAACCCTATATCGGAGTGCGATATTTGCCGATTGATGAACAGATCCAAAAAGCCAACAATTTGTCTTTCGATTATGGCGTGTTGATTGCCCGCGGCCAGCAGATCACGGACTTTGCGGTTGTTCCCGGAAGCCCGGCGGACAAAGCGGGAATTGTTGAAAATGACATCATTCTTGAAATAAACGGCGTGAAAATCGATGCTGGCCATCCTTTTGTGGGTCTTTTGAGCCAATACAGCGTCGGCGACACGCTCACGCTCAAAGTCTGGCACAAAGGCGATACGAAAGATGTTCAATTGACGCTTGAGGAAAGAAAATAATTTGGTATCTGGTATTTAGTATTTAGTATTTTGTATTTTTGCAAAAGTGACTCTGGTGTCGCTTTTGTTTTATTATATCGATTTTTCGGCTATAATTCAGATATGCCTAAACAAATATACAATTTGACTCCCGCAGAAGTTCTGAAAAAATTTTCGACTAGCGAAAATGGCCTTTCGAATGAAGAAGCGGCGAAGAGGCTCAAAGTTTACGGACGGAACAAAATTGAAAAAAAGAACAACTGGAGATGGGCGAAACTGATCGGCCACCAGTTCAATGACGCGCTGGTGTGGATTTTGCTCGTGGCGGGTGGACTTGCGCTTTTTTTCGGAGAGATGCGGGATGTGACGATCATCAGCATAATCATTCTCATCAACGCAATCATCGGTTTTTTTCAGGAATGGAAGGCGGAACGAATTCTGGACCATATTCAAAAACTCACTTCAGATAAAGCGGTAGTTTTTCGAGAAGGAAAGAAAAAGGAAATTGATTCTTCGGAAATTGTTCCGGGAGATATGGTTTTCGTGACTTCAGGGGACAATGTTCCATCCGACGGATATATTTTGGAAAGCTACAATCTTCATACAAACAGTTTTGTTTTCACGGGAGAATCAAAGCCGGAAGGGAAAAGCACAAAAACAATCGCGGAAGAAAATTTGCCGCTTGCCGACATTGATAATATGGTTTTCACGGGCGAGCAGGTGACGATGGGGGAGGCGAAGTTCATTGTGACGGGCACTGGAATCAACACAGAGCTTGGAAAAATTGCGAATCTTGCGACAGAAATCAAAGATGAGCTCACTCCGCTCCAGAAAAAAATACGCACGCTTGGGCGCGACGTGACGGTTCTCGCGGTGGCGATCGCGGTCGCTGTGATGATCGCCGGAAGCTTCCAGGGAACATCGATATACCAGAATTTCCTTTTTGCTTTGGCAGTGGCTGTTGCGGTTGTCCCAGAGGGATTGCCGGCGGCGCTTTCGGTCGCGCTTTCACTTGGGATGCGCCGGCTTCTCAAAGTGAATGTCCTTGCGAAAAAATTAATTTCGGTTGAAACACTCGGGTCGGTGAACATCATTTGCACGGACAAAACCGGAACGATCACGAAAAACGAGCTAATGGTGACGAAAATCGTTCTGGATGAGAAAGAAATCGCCGTCAGCGGAGAAGGATATGCGCCGATTGGGGACTTCTTGATCGGCGGGCAAAAAGTTGATCCGAAAAATATTCAAAACCTTGAACTGCTGCTGAAAATTGCCACACTTTGCAATGACGCGGCTTTGGTTAACCCCGTTAGAAAGAAAGAGACTTTAAATAATAATGAAAATCCCAGACTTTCTAACGGGGTGAACGAGAAAAACAATTTCAAAATCGCAGGTGATCCGACGGAAGGGGCGTTGATTGTCGCGGCGAGGAAATATGATCCCGACGAAAAGTTTTTCGAAATAGGGGAGAAGAAAATTGACGAAAATCCTTTTGAATCAGAACGGATGCGTATGAGCGTTGTTTTTGAAAAAATCCGCCAGCCGGCGGAGGAAAATGAGATTTTTTCCTATGTAAAAGGCTCGCCGGATGTGATGCTTGGTCTCTCCCCCAAAAAGTTGACTCAAGAGGGGATAGTCCCCTTTTCCGACGCGGAAAAAAACAAGATCAAAAAAATATATGACCAGATGTCGGGAGAGGCGCTTCGAGTTTTGGCTTTCGCCTATCGGCCCATTGGAAATCAAATTTCTAACGGGCCAAGTCCCAAAAATATTTCGATTGACGAAGCCGAAAAAGATTTGATCTGGGTTGGCATGATGGCAATGATCGATCCGCCGCGGCGTGACGTGGCCGAAGCGATCAAAGAATGCCGCGGATCGGGTATCAAAGTGATCATGATCACGGGAGACTATGAAGTGACAGCGAGGGCGATCGCGCAAAAGATAAATCTTTTGCAAATTAAAAATGAAAAATTAAAAATAAAAAATTTTGGTGTCCCGCAAAGCGGGACGGACAATTTTGTGATAAACGGTAAAGCACTCAATCAATTATCTGACGGAGATATTATTAAAAAAATAAATAATGGGACATTGATTTTTGCAAGGATCACACCCGAGCAGAAATTGCGGATTGCGGGGGTTTTGAAGAAATCTGGCGCAGTGATCGCGATGACGGGCGACGGGGTGAATGATGCGCCGGCGCTCAAACGGGCGGATATTGGCATCGCGATGGGGATCATCGGAACGGATGTTTCCAAAGAAGCCTCGGATATGATCCTTCTCGACGACAATTTTGCCTCGATCGTGGCGGGAATCAAAGAGGGACGGACGGTCTATCAAAATATCCGCAAGTTCGTCTATTATGTTTTTTCTTCGAACGCCAGCGAATTTTTGACGGTCATCTTTGGAATGCTTCTGGCGATCCCGGCTCCGATCACAGCTGTCCAAATTCTGGCGATCGATCTTGGGACGGATGTTTTTCCGTCGCTCGCGCTCGGGCTGGAACCGGCCGAACCCGGAGCAATGAAACAAAAGCCATACAGCGGAAAGGAAAGACTCATTGGCGCATTCGGTTTTTGGCGGCTGGTCTATGTCGGGTCGATCATGGCAACCGGCGCGATTGTCGCCTTTCTCTGGTCGATGACTCGCGGAGGCTGGCATTTCGGCCAGTCAATTGATTTCAGTTCGGCGCTGTATATGAAATCAACGGCGGCGACATACGCAGTGCTTTCGATGACACAGATGGCCAATCTTTTGCAAGCGCGTAGTGAGAAACTTTCCGTGTTTGCGATTGGATTTTTCAAAAACAAATATGTCATTGGCGCAATTTTGATTTCGGTGGGGATGCTTCTTTCGTTTTTGCATGTCCCCATATTGGCGCGATATTTGCATATGGCGCCGATTGATGGCTGGGACTGGCTGGTTGTCATCGGCGCGACACTCGCAGTTTTTCTCTTTGAAGAAGCGCGAAAGGCGGAAGAAAAATAATTTGACAATTGGGACGTTTAGCGCTATAATGTACAATTGGAACAGCAGGTACATTTTACCCTCAACTGCAACACTGGTTATCACGGATTAAGTTTGATTGTTCATTGAAAACCTCAGCCGGCGTGCGAAATTGAAGGCATTTTCT
>JBAZUC010000016.1:0-14511 GCA_041661585.1 Parcubacteria group bacterium | reverse complement strand
TTATATTAAAGAATATTTTGGCGTCGAGAATTTTCTCTCTTTTTCCATTATTATAGACCACCAGCGGGTTTATATCAATTTCTTGGATATTGGGGTTTTCAGAGGCGATTTGAGAGACGGACGTGATTATTTTTGATATTTCATCCAAATCATAGCCTTTTTTGCCCCGAAATCCCTTGAGAATGGGGAAAATAGTCAGCTCTGAAAGTTTGTTTTTCGCCTCTTTTGGGTCAAAAGGAGGCATCAAAATGACTTTGTCCTTGAATATTTCAGTCAAAGATCCACCCCAGCCGCAAAGAATCACCGGACCAAACGTCGGGTCGCGCTTCATTCCGATTATCAGCTCCAAACCCGGATCGGCCATCGACTGAACAAGGAAATGTTCTGCACCAGTTTCTTTTTTCATTTTTTCAAAAGTGCTTTGCAGATCTTTTTTGTTTTCAATATTCAGCGCAACGGCGTTTTTTTCCAGGCGGTGGGCAATATTCGGATCGTCGGTTTTGAGAGCACACGGAAACAATACTTTTTTGTTTTTTAATTCACCAATATTTTGAAAAGAAGCTGATCTTGCCAATTTTGTTCCATATTTTGCAAACAATTTTTCCGTTTCTTTCCAAAAAAGCATCTTTCTTTTTTCAGCGAGAGCTTTTTGGAAAACAGTGCCCGTCTGTCGATCGATTTCAGGCGAGTTTATTTCTATCCGTCTGTCTTTCTTTTCTCGATACCTGCTCAATTTTTCAATCACCGCTAAAACTCTCTCTGGATTTTCAAAGGTGGCAATATTGTTTTTTTCGAGCATTTTTTTCGCCTTTTCTATTTTTTCTCCGCCCATGAAACAAGCGGAAAGATTTGGGATTCTTTTTTTTGCGTTTGCCAAAATTTCAGCCACTTTCTCCGGATCAGTTTGATTTTGCGGGGTCAGGATGACAATGACAGGATAAGCCGAATATTTTTTCGCAATTGTTTCCAATGTTCGCTGAAATCTTTCAGGCGGCGCGTCGCCAATGACATCAATCGGATTTTCAACGGATGCGCTGTCAGGAAGATTTTTCTTGAGTTCGTTTTTGAAATTGGCCAGAAAATCCATCAATTTAATATTCTTTGATTTTCCGACAAAATCAGAAGCCATCACCCCCGGTCCGCCGGCGTTGGTGAGAACTATAATTTCTTTGTTTTTGGGAATCGGATTGGAATTCAGGAAATAAATAATATCCTGGAATTCTTCAATGTTATTGGCCGGGATCACGTTCAATTTTTCAAAAACAGCCTCAATGATTTCTTCGTTCTGGGCAAGTGATCCGGTGTGTGACGAAACAGCTTTTTGCCCGGCGGTTGTCTTTCCTGCTTTCAGAATGACAACGGGTTTTTGCGAAGTTGTTTTCGCGATAGTTTGCATGAACTGCGGTCCATTTTTTATATCTTCAAGATACAGCGCGATGGCCTTTGTGTTTTTATCGCCAGAGAGATAATTCAAGAGCTCACTCTCATCAAGAATTGTTTTGTTTCCGATTGAAATGATTTCCGAAAATCCGATTTTCTTGCTTTCAGACCAATCAAGAAGCGCCACAGCGAGCGCTCCGGATTGAGAAATGATCGCTGTACTTCCTGTTTGCAATTTGACATCAGTGAATGTCGCGTTGAGTTTCTCTTTCTGGTTTGTGAATCCAAGACAATTCGGTCCAAGAATATTCAAATTGTATTTTTTGGCGATATTTTCAAGATTTTCTTCAAGTTTTCTGCCCGCCTGTCCGGATTCTTTGAATCCCGAAGAAATCACGGCAAAATTTTTGATTGCGGGTTTTGCTTTTGCCCCGTCTTCGACCGCTCTGCCCACAAGCGGCGCGGGAATAGCAATCAGCGCCAGATCAACTCGCTTTTTTATCTCGTTTAAGCCTGAAAAATAATTTTTCCGGGACTTCGCATATTTCGGATTTACAAAATACAGTTTTCCTTTCCATCCGCCTTTTTGGATATTCTCGATCAAAACATTGCCGAGTTTTCCGCTCTTGGGCGACGCGCCAACAATGGCAATGGATTTTGGCGAGAAAAGTTCTTTGAGAATCTTCATAATTATTTCATTTTTGACAATATTTCTTTCTTCGTCAGCAGTCCCTTTGTCGTCCCGATATATTGAACGACGCTTGCGCTATTCACGATTCCGGCGCGGAGGCTGTTTTTGATGTCGCCGCCCTTGAGATAAAATCCCAAAAATCCACTGGCGAAAGCGTCGCCCGCGCCAGTAGCATCGACGGTTTTGACTTTTTTGATTGGAGAATAGTACACCTTTTTGCTGTCGGAGCAATAAGCGCCTTTTGTGCCGTCCGTGACGCAAACAATTTCAGGCCCGAGATTGTGAAGAAACTTGAACAAATCTTTGATATCTTCAGCTTTATTTTTCAATTTCGACGCGATTTCCAATGCTTCATTGCGGTTCAAAATCAATATTTTCGCGACTTTCGATAATCTCTTGAGATTCGGAAAATCATCCCGGATTTGGCTGGTGCTAGGCAAAAGAATCAGGCTGGCTTTGCTTTTGGAAATATAATTTAATATTTGGTTGGCTTGTTTCGTCCATTTTCCGGTAAGCGATGAAACCGACAGCCATTTGGTCTTCATTTTGCCCAATTATTGAGATTGGTTGTTCCGGAAGATTTTTGATAGAAAACAACCCGTTCGCCCGTCTTCTGGTCGATAAGTATGACGGAAGTCGCCGGACTCATTGGCCCGAATGGCGCTGATTCCAGTCCAAATTTTTTTGTCCCAATCGACAAGTTGTTGGCGACGCCGCCGCTCGTTTCGATCACTTCATTCACACAAATTTTTTCACCCAACTCAAAACCAAGCCACTCCGGTGCCAACTTGTCTTTTGGCGTCTTGAAAATTTTTCCGCGATCAGTGGGGACAAAAATATCCCTCGTGATTGAGCCTATTGATATGAGGTCGTACATAATTTTAAAATTATAATAAACTTTTCTTTGACATCTCTTTCAGTTTCTCTACTCTCATTATATCACAAATCGTGGGAGTTATATTGCCCAGCACTCCTCCGGAGGCCAATTTTTTCTTTTTATATTTTTCTGAAGCAATGATAAGCGGAACGGGATTTTTGGTATGAAATGTCATCGGGAGCTTCGCATATTTATCCCACATACAATCGGCATTGCCGTGGTCGGCCGTGATGATCAAGTTGCCCTTGTTTTTTTGCAATATTTCCCATATTTTTCCAAGGCATTTGTCAACAACTTCCACGGCCTTGATTGTGGCCTTCGTGTTGCCGGTGTGTCCGACCATATCAGCGTTGGCGAAATTGATGGCCGTGAAATCATATTTTCCTTTTTTCAAAAATCCCAAAACTTTTTGCGTTATTTTTTCTGCGGACATTCGGGGGATTTTAGCATAATTGTCAGTGATCGGGGACGGAATCATCAGGCGGTCTTCGCCGTCAAGCGCGTCCGCGTATCCTCCGTTCAAAAAATAGGTGATATGCGCGAATTTTTCGGTTTCGGCGACATAAAGCTGGGAAAATTTTGCAAGTGCTGAAGGCAACGTCCCGTTGATCGGATGATCTTGAAAAGCGGTATGCACGGGAAGATCAGGGCCAAAGTTTGTCATAGCAACGAAGTAGAGATTTTTGAGCCGTGGGTTTGGCAGCCGCGTTTCTTGGGATTTTTTCAAAACAAAGAGTTTCGCAAATTGCCGCGCTCGGTCGGATCGAAGGTTGTAGAAAATAACGGCATCATTATTATTGATGGTGACGAATTTTTGTCCTTTGCCGTCGATGAGCGACGGTTTGATGTATTCATCAGTCAAATTTTTTTGATAGGAATACCTGACGGCGTCTTCGGGGCTTTTGAATTTTTTCCCTTTGCCGGACACCAAAAGGCCATAGGCAATTTTGAGCCGATCCCAATTTTTGGCGCGATCCATCGCATAAAATCTTCCGACAAGGCTCGCAATTTTCCCAACGCCGATCTGTTTCATTCTTTTTTTCCAATCGGCGAGATGATCGAGGGCGCTTTTTGGGTATGAATCGCGTCCGTCCGTGAAAAAATGGATGAAAACGTTTTTGATATTATTTTGTTTCGCAAAGAGCAAGAGCGCTTCCAGATGATATGGATTCATATGTGGACTGTCTGCATTTCCAAGAAGCCCCATGAGATGCAGATTGGATTTGTTTTTTTTGATATGCGAGATTGCGCCCAGAAACGCGGCGTTGTGAAAAAAGGTTCCCGTGTTGATGCTTTCGGAAATTTTTCGCGAATCCTGAATAGCAATCCGCCCGGCGCCAATGTTCATGTGTCCCGTTTCCGAACCGCTGGTTTGGTGATTGTCGAGTCCGACAGCTGTGCCGGTCGCATTCAATTGAGTGTGCGGATATTTTTCGGATAAACAATCAAAAACCGGCGTCTTGGCAAGCCAAATCGCGTTCGTATCATCTTTTGCTCCAATCCCCCACCCATCCAAAATGGCCAAAATTGTCGGCTTCGTTTTTTTCATTATATTTCTTTTTCAATTTCCATGAGCCGATTGTATTTTGCTGTTCTTTCTCCGCGGCAGGGGGCGCCGAATTTGACGAATTCCACTCCGGCGGCGACAGCGAGATCTGAGATGAAGCTGTCTTCCGTCTCGCCGCTGCGGTGAGAAACGATCGTTTTGATTTTGTTTTTCTGGCAAAGTTTGATGAATTCCATTGTTTCTGAAAGCGTTCCGATTTGGTTTGGTTTCACGATTGCCGCGTTCACGGCTGAAAAAGAAAGGGCTTTTTTGAGGCGATCTGTATTTGTGGCGAGCAAATCATCGCCGATGACCAAAATATTCTTTCCCATTTTTTCATTGAGCTTTTTCCAATTTTCAAAATCGTCTTCCGCCAGTCCGTCTTCGAGCGAAACGATATTGTATTTTTTTGCCCATTCCTGATAGAGCGCAATCAGCCGGTCGGCATCAAGGGTCGTGTTTTCCGGTTTCAATGTATAGGTTTCTTGCTCGCTGTTCAAGAAGTTTGACGCGGCCGCGTCAATTCCGAGCGAAACTTTTCCTTTGTATCCCGCGGCATCGATTGCTTTGTCTATAAACTCAAAAGCGTCGCTGTGGCTGTCGAGTTTCGGCGCAAAACCTCCCTCGTCTCCAATAGCGGTGGGATAGCCGGCATTGGCAAGCAGATTCTTCAATTGGTGATCAATTTCACTGGCCGCGCGCAATTTTTCCGAAAAACTTTTGAACTTCTCGGGAATAATTTGAAATTCTTGAACGGAAAGTCCGGAATCAGCGTGTGCTCCGCCGTTCAAAATATTGAAAAAAGCAGTCGGGATTTTTTTCTGGGTTTTGAAGCCGTATGTTTTGGCTAAATATTTGTACAATGGCATGTTTTGCGCCGTGGCGGCAGCGCGGGCCGTGGCAAGAGAAACCGCCAGCATCGCATTGGCTCCCAAATTTGATTTGTTTTTAGTTCCGTCGATTTCAATCAGCGTCGAATCGATTTTTTTCTGGTCAAGCGCGTCAAATCCGGCCAGTTTTTTCGCGATTTTTTTGTTGATGTTCTCGCACGCGTTCAAAACCCCCAATCCGCCATATCGCGTGTCGTTGTCGCGCAGTTCCAGCGCTTCGTATTTTCCCGTCGAAGCTCCAGATGGAACGGACGCCAAACCGAAAATATTGTTGTCCACCACAACGGTTGCTTTCACCGTCGGATTTCCGCGGGAGTCCAGAATTTCAAGAGCTGAAATTTGTTTAATTTTTGTCATAAATTTTTTATACTAAATGCTAAATACTATTTTCCAGTGCCTCAATTCCCGGCAATTTTGTTCCGCTCAAAAATTCAAGCATTGCTCCTCCGCCGGAAGAGAGAAAATCGAATTTGCCGGCCATACTATATTTGTCGATAAGCTCGAGCGTTTCGCCTCCGCCAGCGATCTTCCAGGCGTCGGATCCGCTTAGAGCGTCAAGAACTGTTTTCGAACCGGCCATATATTTTTCATCTTCAAATTTTCCCATCGGTCCGTTCCAGACAAGGAATGAAGCGGAAGATATCGCCATGCCGTATTTTTCGGCTGTTTTGGGGCCGATATCGAGCGACCCGTCCACATAATCTTCCGGAAAAACAACATTTTCGCTGAATTTCAACTTTTGTTCCTGCGCTTCCACGGCAATTTTTCCTCCGACGAGAACCGCGTCATAAGTACGTGCCATATTCTCAATGACCGGCATCTTTGTTTCGATTTTTGCTCCGCCAATGATCGCGATAGAGGGCCTTTTGGAGGGCTTCAATGCTTTTGACAGTTCTGCAATCTCTTTTTGCATCAAGAGTCCCGCACAGGACGGCTTAAATTTTGCTATTTGAGATATGGAACTATGCGCGCGATGAGAGGCGCTGAAAGCGTCGTTGACGTATACCCCGAAATGATGGCAAAGATCGATCGCGAATTGCTCATCTCCCGCTTCTTCTTGCGGATAAAATCGCAAGTTTTGGGCAAGCGCGACTTGGCCGCTTTCAAGAGACTGGATTAATGAATCTCCCTCTGGACTCAAAATGTCTTTTATGAAAATTATTTCGCGACCCAGCAATTCGCCCAATTTTTTCGCGACGGGCTCGAGAGAATATTGCGGGTCAATTTTTCCTTCCGGACGGCCCAGATGCGAGATGATCACGATTTTTGATTTGTCTTGTTTCAAAATATATTCGATCGTCGGCAAAGACTCGCGAATTCGAAAATCATCCAATATCTGCCCGTTTTCAAGAGGAACATTGAAATCTGTGCGAAGCAGCACTCTTTTGTTTTTGAAATCAATATCTTTGAGATATTTCATAAACTTGGCTACGAACTACGAATCAATTACGAATATACGAATAAATTTGTTTGCACGACACAGGCTTAATTATAAGATAATTTTTGGCATTTGATTGATTAGTATATTTGTACAAAATTAGTATTTCGTAGCCTACTTGCCCATGCCCAATATTCCGATGGCAAGTCCCATTCCCGCGGCGACGCCTGTCAGGATCCAGGCGCGCATCGTGATCTTTGTTTCTGGCCAGCCAATTGCTTCAAAATGGTGATGAATCGGAGTTGAAAGAAATATCTTCCGTCCAAAAAATCTTTTCGAGAAAAGCTGTGCGCCAACCGACAAGGATTCGATTACGTATATTATACAAACAATAGGCAAGATCAGCGAGGAATTGGTCATCAGCGCAACGACCGCCAAGGTCGCTCCAAGAGAAACAGCCCCTGTATCGCCCATGAAAAATCTGGCCGGATGGATATTGAACCAGAGAAATGCAAGAAGCGATCCACAAATTGCACTGCAAAAAGCGGCCAGGTCAATCTTGTTTTGAGTGAAGGCAATCGCGCCGAACACCGCAAATGCAATGAGTAATATTCCCCCATTCAACCCATCAAGCCCGTCCGTCTCATTTGAAGAAAAGGCGGTTGCCAGAACAATAAAAATGAAGAACGGAATATACCAAAAGTTGATCCGGAAATCGCCAAATCCCGGAATATGGATTGCATTTTGGTCCAATTTGAAATAGAACCAAAGCGAACCAAGGATCGCGATCAAAAGCAGCCAGCCGAACCTATACAAAAACCTCACGCCGCCGCCTTTGTTGGTTCCCCAGCCCTTCACGCTGAAAATATCATCAAAAGCTCCCACGATTGCCGTTGTTATCAAGGCAAAAAAAGGCAGCCAAGTCTGGGAACGGCTCAAAAAATCAAGCCGGGTGATCAATTTTGCTTCAAAAAACGGGTGGATCAGATAAAAGATTGCCGCAAGAAAAAGTACAGTGATCCAAACCAGTGCGCCGCCCATTGTCGGAGTGCCGCTTTTGTTTTTGTGAAGAGAATGATATACGGGCGCTTCTTTTCCATCAACTGATTCGTTTTTTATTTTTATGCCGATCTTGTATTTGTACAAAAATTTTGAAAGAAGTGGCGTCCATGCCATAGCCAAAAGAAAAGCGGCTGTCCCGATTATCCAGATTTTGAGAGCTGCCATCGCAGCGGGAATAGTTGTGATGTCGGCAAATTGCATAAAATTATTTCCATTCATAATTAGAAAATGTCCAGTCGACCAATTTTTTCATATCTTCCCAGCGATTATTGTCGTTCAAGATCACGGCAATGATCTTGTGTTTTTCGGTTTCCGGATCGGTGGCGGCAAGCATCAGGGACTTTCCGGCATTATAGGTGAAACCGGTTTTCCCTCCAAGGCAGTTTGGGACTTGCCCAAGCAAAACATCCGTGTTTTTGAGGAAATGCTCATATTTTCCGTCGCAGGATCTCACACTGGTTTCCTGTGTTTTCATTATTCTCCAGATCGTGTCATATTTCATCGAATACGCGGCAATACGGGCCAAATCATACGCCGATGAGTAGCATCCAGGAACATCGAGTCCGGAAGGATTGCAAAAATGGGAATCTCCGAGGTTCAACTCTGCCGCTTTCTCGTTCATCATCTCCCCAAAAGCCTCTTGAGAACCCGCTATATGCTTTCCAAGGGCAACGGCAGCATCGTTGGCGCTGTCAATGAGCATGGCCGTCATGAGATCGCCCGCGGTGACTTGTTCGCCGTTGTGAAGCCGTTCAGTGGTGCACAGAACACTTGTGGGGCAGCCAACCTTTGTTCCGTCAGCGGAAATTGCTTCGCTGTCGATCGTCACAACTTCATTGAGATCGGGCACTTTCTCCATGATCAAAACGGCAGTCATTATTTTTGTGAGCGAGGCGATCGGCGCCTCGGCGCGTCCCTTGTCGTAGTGAAGGATCGCACCAGAATCAACATCAATGACAACAGACGATCCGGCAAGAACTTTTGTTTCAGCATAATTATCTTTTCTTTGAGGAACAAATCCCGATTCGCCGAGAGCGGTTTCATTTTTTCCTTGGCCGTCAATCGCATCTTTGAAGGACGCAACACTGATTTCAACTTTGCTGTCCGAAGCGCCTTCCACTTTTTCCGTTGTCGCGATCGGCTGGCTTTGCGGCTTCAAAAAAACGCCGGCGAAGAAAAACTGGGCGGGGAGAAAGAGTATGGTCAATGTTGTTGCCAGAACGCTCATAATATAATTTAACCGGCTGTTTCGCTTAACAATTCTTTCACTTTTTCATTTTTTGACAATTCTTCCCAGTCCGGCAGTTCTTTCACGCTTGTCACTCCCAGGCTTTTCAAGAAATCAAACGAAATTTCGTACAAAAATCCCCGAATATCAGCGGTTTCTTTGCGTTCGATGAGTCCTTTGATAAGCAAAGTTCGCAGGACATAGCTACAATTCACTCCTCGGATGATTTCGATCTGCACTCTTGTGATCGGCCCGCGATAGGCCACAATGGAAAGCACTTCAAGCGCCGACCTTGAAAGTTCGGATCCCAGTTCCCCACTCACTAATTGGCTGACAGTTTGCGAATTTTCCGGATTGGTCGCGAGCTGGACAGAGTCGTCTTTGCATATGATTGCAAATCCCCTTTCGCTGTTTTTGTAATCATCATTGAGTTCTTCAACAACACCCGCAACTTCGCTCTTTGAGACATTGCAAATCTTGGCGATTTTTGCGAGCTTCAGCGGCTCTCCGGAGACGAAAAGCAGACTTTCGAGAACTGATTTCAATTTATTCGGAGTAGACATTTATTTTTGCTATTCTGATGTCTTCAAAAATATCGGTTTGTTCAACTTCGATTATCCGCTGCTTCACCATTTCAAGCATTGCCAGAAAGGCGACGATCACTTCAACCTTGTCTTTTGATGATCCGCTAATCTCGCGAAAGCTGGTCTCAACCCTTTTTTGCAAAGAATTTTTCAGTTCGTCAATTTTCTCTTCGAGTGTGATTATCCTTTGGACCGATTCCTCGGGCAATTTTTCCGGCAAGATTATTCCGGAAACAACCGTCAAAAACGCTTTTTTGAGGTCAAAAACATTCAGGCTCTTGGGCGGAGAAAAAACGGATGAAACTCCCAGAAGATAGTCCCGTGAAAACAAGAATCTCTTTTTCCCTTGCAATTCGGCGATTTTTTCCGATGCCGCCCGGAAAAGGCGGTATTCCTTGAGCCGTTCCTCAAGATCGACAATTTCTTTTTCCTCGTCGGGCGTGATCTCGATCGTCGGAAGGATGCTTTGGGATTTGATGAGAATGATCCTTGAGGCAATGCCCACGAATTCCGCCAGATTTTCAAGGTCGATGCTTTCATTTCCGCGGATATATTCAAGATAGTCATCGGCAACTTTCGCGATGTTGAGCCGCGTGATATCAAGTTTCTGCTCTTCAATCAGCTTGAGAAGCAAGTCAAGAGGACCTTCGAATTTTTCGAGTTGAACATTGAACATTTTATACAAAAATCGTACCACGAACGGCACGAAAAATCAACTTTGAATATTTCTCTTAAATGGGGGATATTTTAGCGTTTTGTTTGCGGCGGAACCCGGCTCGAAACCATATTTTTGGCGGCGAATATGCCGGTGAGAACGCCGACGGAAATGAGGGGAAAAACAAAGCGGATTTCAAAAAAATATACAACAGGAGTAGCGATTAAAAGGCCGATTATATACGCGGCCGGCCGGACGCTGCGAAAAAAATTGATGATATCCACGTCGCGGCAATCAATTCGCTTGTAGAAATATGAATCACGCAAAATTTCGATGAGGCTCGCCCCGATGCGGGTGCAAAACAAAATCAAAGCCCACAAGATCACGCTTTTTGAAGAGAGAAAAAATATTGCGAGCGTTGAAAGGGCCATCAAGATCAGCGAAAAAATGATCATATCCCGCTCCTCAAATTTTTTGTCCGCGAGATATCCGGCCGGATATTGCAAAAGAACAAAAGGGATCAGCATCACCGTGAACATTTTTCCAATATCCACCCATGAAAATCCGAGATCGAGAAGGTAAAGTGGTGTATAAATGATCATCAGGGCATAGAAAAACTCGAGGAGAAAGGAAACGTAATATATCCGCAAAACATTTTTCCGTCCGGACAATTTTCGCAGCAGACTCATGAAATCAACCCCTCTGATCTGACTTCCGTCGATATCCCGAAGTTTAAAAAAACAAATCAGCCAAACGGACAAAATGAGCAGCGCGGCGGCGAGGAATACGGGTTGAAATCCGTATCTGTTGAGAATTATACCGGCAAAAAACGGGGCGACAAGATAGCCCGCATTCATAATAGTGAGATATGTGCCCCGGATACGTCCTGTCTTGTGATCTCGTGAACAGGTCTCCAAAAGAATATCTAAATCGATCCAAGAAAGGACTGTCAGAATGATATATCCCATCAAAAGAACAATGCCTATTTTCCCGACCGAAAGATTGGCCAGCATCAACACGACCAAAGCTTTCGCAAAAAGATTCCCCAAAAAAACATTCTTTTTCCCAAATCTTCTCACCAGGCGGTGCCAATTGAAGATCAAAACTAGCGTGATCGCATAGGCAACAATAAAAAAAACCGTCACGTTTTCACTTTTTGTGGCAGTTTTGAAGTAGTCCGACTCGAGATAGAGAATCAACGCGGCTGAAATTCCGAGTATGAAAGAGGAAATATCCAGCGTTCGAATCGCCGGATTGTTCAATTTTTCTTTGTGTTTTTGCTTCATTTTTACGGCGTGAGCCTTTTCACATCACGCGGAAAGAGAATAGCTTCCTTGATGCTTTTGAGTCCGAGAATTTTTTGGACAATTCTCTCGCTGCCCAATCCCCAGCCTCCGTGAGGAGGGATACCATAGCGGAAAATTTCAAGATAATTCTTGAAATCGTCAGGATTGAGATTCTTCTTTTTCATATTTTCGACCAGCTGGTCATAATCGTGAATTCTTTGTCCGCCGGATGCGATCTCAATTCCGCGATACAAAAGATCAAAACCGAAAGTCTCTTTTGGATTTTCCGGATCGGGCATAATATACATCGGCCGGATCATCCAGGGATAGTTGGTGAGGAATATGAAATCGCTGCCTTTTTCTTTTTTCGCCCACTCGCAAATGAGCCGCTCGCCTTCCGGATCAATGTCATTTCCTTCCATAACTTTGCCAAATTCTTTTTTGAGGATTTCGAGGGCCTCGGAAAATTTGACTCTGGGAAATTTTTCCGGAATTTCAACATCAACTTTATAAATTTTCAATTCTTCCGCGCATTTTTCCTTCACGCTTTGCAATACATGCTTCATTGTTTCTTCAAGGGCATCCATCACCTCTTCTGGACCGTCAATGAACCCCATTTCGGCATCCATTCCAATATATTCGTTGACATGACGGCTGGTGAAGTGCGGTTCGGCGCGAAACACTGATCCAACTTCAAAAACACGCTCAAAAGCTCCAACTCCAGCTTGCTTATAGAATTGCGGGCTTTGGGCAAGATAGGCTTCTTTTTCAAAATATTTCACTTTGAAAAATTCCGCTCCTCCTTCCGTGCAAGCCGAAAGAAGTTTTGGTGTCTTGATTTCCAAAAAATTTTGACTGCGCAGATAGTCGACATAGCTCGCGAGAACTTCGCCATAGACCTTGAAAATAGCGCCAACTTTTTCGTTGCGAATGGTCAAATTCCGATTGTCGAGAAGAGTTTCAATGTGAATATTCATATCATCGGCAGAAATGTCGACCGGCAGCTCTTGCGCTTCGGACAACACTTCAAATTCCTGAACGTCCATTTCAATTTTTCCGGTACTCATTTCGGAGTTTATTAATTTTTCCGGTCGTTCTTTGATATTACCGATGAAACTCAAAACCCATTGCGGCCGAATCTTTTTGAATTCTTCATAATCCTTCGTTCCCGGCGTGATCACACATTGCAAAACACCCGACCGGTCGCGCAGGTCGATAAAAATAATTTTTCCGTGGTCGCGGCGGGTTTTCACCCAGCCGGAAATTTTCACGGTTTCGCCAATTTTATTCGTTGTTCCTGCAATCAGAGTTCGCTCCATATCTATTGTTTGATCAAGTCTTTCACTCTGTCCGCCACTTCGCCGGGGGTTACCTGGGTTTTGATATAATACTCATTCGCTCCAAGTTCGAGCGCCTGCTGAACTTCGCTGTCAAGAGCGGAATTGGAAAGAATGATGATCGGTGTCTCTTTTGTTTTTTCGTTCGCGCGCAGTTCTTTGACAGCCTCATATCTGTTCATCGCCGGCATCATCATATCAAGAAGTATACAAGCAAATCCGCCGTTTTCCGCTTCTTTGAGTCCCCATTTTCCGTTTTTAGCCGAAACAACCTCAAAGCCTTCCTGCTTCAGCTTGTCGCCAAACATTTCAATGAAAACATCTTCGTCTTCAATGATCAGAATTTTGTGGCCACTGGATTCTTTTTGGTTTGAAATTGTTTTTTCGGCGCCGCTTGAAGTTGGAACGGTTGCCGCGGGAATATTTTCCGCAGGAGCGCTCCCCAGAATTTTTTTCACTTCCTCAACCAACTGAGTCGGAGTGAAACTTGATTTTGTGATGAAACCTTTCGCGCCAAGACTGGTTGCCCGCTCGATATCCTCTTTCGCGCTCAAATTGCTGAAAACATAGGTGGGGACAGATCGAGTGGCATTGTTTTTGGATAGAGCTTCCAAGATTTCATATCCGTCCATATCAGGAAGAACAATGTCCAAAAGTACCATTTCCGGCTGAAAATTTGCCACTTCGCCCTCGACCGCTTTGCCGCTGGTCACCAATCTCATCTCAAAACCGGCTTCAAGAAATTTTTTCTCATATATTTCCCCGAGCATCGGATCATCCTCGACGACAATTATTTTATGCATAGATTTATTCTTAGCGTTTGTAGCTTCATTATACCAGATTTTTCAGTAAAAACAACTCTCTATCGCCCTATGCCTTTGAAGATCAACCCTGCTTTGAGAAATTCTTCCTTGTCCAGGCAATTCATGCCGTCCAAAATGGATCTTATGCTA
Organism: Parcubacteria group bacterium; assembly: GCA_041661585.1. Lineage (GTDB taxonomy): Bacteria > Patescibacteriota > Minisyncoccia > Moranbacterales > UBA11712 > JAPLXD01. The sequence continues at coordinate 644 of JBAZUC010000016.1, read as the reverse complement.
TTTTTTTTATATTTTTCCGGCTTTATTTCCAAAAATTCTTTGTGATTCGTGAGCAAGACAACGGCTTCAGACTTTTCAAGCAATTCGTCTATATTTTTCGCATTGGAATGCTCCGGCAGATACGGATCAAAGATATGAAGCTTTGCCCCATGCTTTTCAAGAATTTCAATGACCTTGCGCGCCGGGCTTTCGCGCAGATCACCGACGTTGGCTTTGTACGAAACGCCTAAAACGCCAATATTCGTCCCCTTGATCGATTTTTCGACCTGATTGAGCATCTCCTGCAAAATTTCGACGGTATAGGCCGGCATGCTATTGTTGATCGCGCGCGCAGACCGCAAAAACTTGTGGTCGAAATCATTTTCCTTGGCTTTTTCAATGAGATAATACGGATCAACCGGAATGCAATGTCCGCCCACTCCTCGGCTCGGCCAATGAGGCATGAAAGCAAAAGGCTTTGTCGCGGCGCCTTTGATGACGTTGACAATGTCAATTCCCATGAGATCAAAAGATTTGGCAAGTTCGTTCACGAAAGCGATATTGACGTCCCGGAAAGAATTTTCAATGATTTTGGCCGCTTCCGCCTCACGAATCGTTTTCATCGGCATGATTTTGGCGTCCAAAATACTTTCATAGAATTTCAC
>JBAZUC010000015.1:0-16421 GCA_041661585.1 Parcubacteria group bacterium | reverse complement strand
ATTTTCATCTGTTTTGCTTTTCCCTGTTATGGGTATAGCCTTGATCCTTTATGCTCTTTTCCGAAAAGAAAAGATCGGCTTCTCTTTTTTGGGCTCTGGAAAAATAAAGAGATTTTGGCTGCAAAAACTGTATTTGTATATCGCGACTTTCATAGTCATCCTGGCCATCCACGGACTATTGATCGGAATCGTCTATGAAATAAACATATACAAAATGCCGACCGAAAAGATCCATCAACTGATCGATACCCAGCTTGGCGGCAATACGAAGCAATTGGTATCGCCGTACCTTCACAAAATGGCGGACAATACCGTGCTCCGTCCCTATTCCCAGTATCTCATCGGGTTTTTCATGGTTTTCGGCCGCGTCGCAGGCGGAAACACGACCTATTTCTTCGGCGAAGTGACCAATCAAAGCTTTCGGGCATATTTTCCAATGGTATTTCTCATCAAAGAAACAATTCCTCTCCTGATTCTTCTGCTATTCTCGATTGCCATAGGAATAACTATACTATTAAAAAAGAACTTACCGTCATTTCCGAAAAAAATATGGACGAATATCAAAAGCTATTTGGATGGCCATATTGCTGAATTCTCAATGCTTTCTTTCATCGCGCTGTATTGGTATGTCAGCATCACCGGAAATCTCAACATCGGTCTTCGTCATCTTTTCCCGACATTGCCGCTCATGTATATTTTGATCGCCAAACAAGTGACTGTCTTTGGCAACAGAATAACAAAAAATTACCGGAAATATTTTTGGTCGATCATCTCGATCTTGATCATCTGGCTGGCCGCCGAAACTGCCTTTGCCTATCCAAGTTATCTCGCCTATTTCAACGAGACCGTTGGTGGATCAAAAAACGGCTACAAATATGTGACAGATTCGAACGTGGACTGGGGGCAGGATTTGAAACGGCTGGAAAAATTTGTTTCGGACAATGATATTCAAAAAATCCGCGTCGATTATTTCGGCGGCGGAAATGTGAAACATTATCTCGCAGATAAGGCCATCATGTGGCACTCTGCCTTGGGACAAGAGCCGGGTTGGTACGCAATCTCGGCAACATTTCTGCAAAACTCGCTCTATTACAAGATCACTGAAGGAACACCGGACTACGAATGGCTGCGCGAACGGACACCCACAGCCGAAATCGGCGGATCAATCTTGATTTACAAGGTTGATTAAGCGATAAAGTTGTCACTCGGCTGGCTTGTTTTCTTCTTCCTGTTTTATCTTATAGTATATCTTGTTTTTGATCCTCAAATCCAAATAATCCAATTTTTTTCTCACTTCTTCGTTCAACTCTTTTTCGAAAAGAGTTTGTATGACTTTTTTCGCGTCTTCAATTGAAAATTCCGATCCGAGCTTGACCGTCCAATCCTCTGTGTTTTTCACGCTTATTTCTCCCGAAGCTATTCCGGCTGTGTGAAAACTTTCAGCCGGATCCAGTTTCAAATCATCCCGGAGCATACTGCTAGCCGATTCAATAAATCCGATGTAATCCGAGCTTATTTTTGTTTTTCCCATATCAACAGGCACGGCGCTGTCATCAACGACCGTCAAAAAACCCGTTTTCCGCAATTCCTCTTCCACGCCGGCTGCGCCCCCGTACGCCAATCCACTCCGGTCGACAAAATAGCAAACTCCCCCACTGCACCAAACCAATTCCGGTTTTCGTTCAGTAACTCGAATGGAAATTGTCCCGGGGAACTTTTTCTCGATGGACGCGACTTCCAATTGATCGAAATTGCTCTTGAGAGCGGCGTTGATATCCTTTTTGTTCACGAAAAAGAAATTTCTTTTGGGGAAAAAATTGAAATATTTTCCTTCGATCGATTTCGCAACTTGATCCGCAATTTCCCGTTTTGATATATCTTGGTTGCCCTCAATGGACACCGAGTCGACTTCGAGATAAGGAGAAAAGAGAAGAATATAGCCGCAAATCCCCAAAAAACCCAAAAAAAGCAGCCAAAACAAAATGCGCGAAAATTTTCTTTCCCGCTTTTTTTCCTTTTTCGGAACGCTCGCATAGGCTCCCGTGCGCCTCCCCTGCCACGATTTTTGAGGGATTCTGCTTTTTGTTTTTTTTGAAAAAAAAGCCATTATAAATTTTCCTTCACGATCTTGGCAATCATCCAAGCATAGACATTGTGCCGGCCGTATTTTTTGATCTCAACCGATTCATATTTCCCTTGAAAAGTAAAATCAAAATTCTGGCCTTGGACGGTCGTTCTGATGTTTTCCGCGCGAGCGTCCGTTTCATTTGAAATTCCATAACTTATCACTTCCGATGGCGAAAATTCGGCCAGATTTTTCACCCGCTCGTCGTCGAAATTCAAGATCAATTTTCCGCTTTTCGGCATTTTTCGCGCGAGCAATTTGATTTCCTCAAAAACATCATCCAAATTAGACTGGGCGTCCGAGTAGCTTCCCTCAATATTGGTGACAACCACCCAAGAGGGGCGCACTATTTCAAGCAAATATTCCATATCGCCTTTTTTCTCAACTCCCAATTCCAAAACCAATTTTGAAGGAAATTTCCGGGAAAACAGAGCTTCTATCTTGGCCTGGATCAAAATTTTCCACCATTTCCAAAATGAAGATTCACCCGATTCAAGAAAGAGGATTGCCAGCGGCAAACCTATTTCAGTGTTGTAGCTGCGCGGATTTCCCCGCACTTCCTCTTCTCCATATTTTTCGCGAAGAAACTTGAGAATATATTCTTTGGCAACGGTTTTGTTCGTACTTCCTGCCACGGCAATGACAAAAGGCTTGTGCCGCCACAAGATGATCTTCGTGAAAAGCTTGAGATAAAATTGAACAATTTTTTTGAAAAGAGGCTTCATCGAAAAATATTATTTAAAAAAATCATCAAGCCTGTCAAATGCCAAATTGATATCTTCTTCAGATCTTCCGAAACACATCCGGATATGATTTTCTCCGACCGGACCGAACGCTGCGCCGGGAACGGTGGCTACCTTGGCTTTCTCCAACAATTCTATCGCAAATTCTTTCGAACCGCCACCCGGAGCGATTTTTTGCAAAATATCTTCTTTGATGCGCGGAAAAACAAAATAGGCGCTGTCGGGTCTTTGATATTCAAATATATTTTTCAACTTATCCAGCCGTTTGCAGATCAAATCTCGCCTTTGCTTGTATATCGCGTGGTATTTTGCCAGTTCCGAATCTGCCATTTCGAGCGCCGCCAGCGCCGCGTATTGCGAAACCACCGGCGCGCAAGTGACAAGAACGTCGTGGACGCCCAAGATCTTCTTGGCAAGATCGTGATGCGTTGCCAGATATGCAACTCTCCATCCAGTCATCGCATAAGCTTTGGAGAAGGAAAAAATATATATCAAGCGATCGCGAATCCCGCGCATTTCAGCAAGAGAGTAGAATTTTTCTCCGGCATCAAATATGAAATCTTTGTATACCTCGTCGCTCAAGATATAAAAATCATGTTTGATGGCCAGTTGCGCCACCGCGTGAAGTTGATTGCGTGTGAAAATCGTCCCGGTCGGATTGTTTGGATTGCAGAAAAGAAGCGCTTTTGTTTTCGGAGTTATTCTTTTTTCGAGCTCGGCGATGTCGAATGCCCAATGATTTTCTTCATCCAGTGGAACGAAAACCGGCCTGCCGCCTGCCACTTTGATCGCTGGCTGATATGAAGTGTACGTCGGATCAGGAACAAGAACTTCGTCTCCCGGCGAAAGAATTGCCAGCATCGTCGCCGTGATCGCCTCAATCGACCCGGCTGTCACAATGACCTCTTCTTCAAAGTCATAGAATTTGTTTTCTTGCTCAATTTTTTGCGTGATCACCTCGCGAAGCTCCAAAAGTCCCGGCGCGAGCGAATATTTGGCCACTTTTCCTTTTTGAATTGCCTCAATGGCCGCGTTTTTTATCGCATCGGGCGTGTCAAAAGACGGCACGCCTTGGGCAAGCGAAACAACTCCGGGAATGCGAGACGCCCGGAGTTCCATGTCTTTTATTGGTGAAAGATTGATTTTGTTATTATCGGCCATATCAGAAATCAAACGACCTTATTTTTTCGCCTGAATCACTTTAATTCATCGAATCCTTTTTTGCTATTGCCAATAGAAACAAATTATAAAGTTCCCTTATTCTGTTGTGGGATTGAGCTAGTCCCTGCATACGCTTTTCAAGCTCTTTGATACCTGTTCTATACTTATCAGAGTCGATTCCTCCTTCTTCGAAAGCCGTCATTAAGTCATCTAGTTTTTGGACTGTTTCTGAATCTTGTCCTTCAATTATGGATAAAATTTTTCTAAGATTACTCAACGCCTCCACTGCTTCCATTTCGGGATTCTGAAAATCGCTAAAATTTGCTCTTTTCAATTGCAACCTTCCGCCTTCAATGGCCGTCCCCATGTTATTATTTTTTACTTATTAAATTAATATTCCCCGGCATCCACTTTCGCAAAACTTCCGGAATCACAACCGACCCGTCGAATTGCTGATTGTTTTCGATGATGGCGATCAGCGCGCGGGAAGTCGCAATTGCCGTGCCATTGAGCATATGCAAATATTCTTTTTTGCCGTCCGCACGTTTCACTTTGATATTCAATCGTCGCGCTTGATAATCTGTCGTGTCAGACGTCGATGTTACTTCTCCCCAATCATTACGGCTGATCATCCAAGCTTCAAGGTCATATTTTCGATAGGCCGGCCCACCAAGGTCCCCTGTGCAAATATCCACCACCCGAAATGGAATGCCGAGACCCTTGAATATTTTCACTTCCATTTCTTTGAAATAGGCATGCATTTCTTCGGATTTTTCGGGCAGAGTATAAGCGAACATTTCCACTTTTGAAAATTGATGCACACGATAAAGTCCCGCGCTGTGGCGGCCATAACTTCCCGCTTCGGTACGAAAACAATGCGAAAAAGCCACATATTTCAAGGGCAGTTTTTCCTCATCGAACATTTCATCCATATGATACCCACCCATCGTGATCTCGGCCGTGCCAACCAAATTCAAATCCGTATTTTCAACGCTGTATATTTGAGTCTCTTCCCCCCTTGGATTGAATCCAACTCCGAGAAGTATGCTATCTTTGGCAAGATCAGGAGTCGTGAAGGGCGTGAATTTTTCTTGGACACATGTTTCGAAAGCATAATTGATCAAAGCCTGCTCAAGAAGCACTCCTTCGTTTTTGAGGAAATAGAATTTCGCGCCAGCTACTTTCGCTCCGCGTTCGAAATCAATCAGATCCAGATTTTTCATCAATTCCTCATGTCCTTTCGGTTCGAAATCAAATTTCGGCGGCTCACCATACCTTTCGATTTCTTTGTTTTCTGAATCATCTTTCCCAATCGGCGAATCAGGATGGGACATATTCGGCACCTGGATGATCAGTTTTTTATATTTTTTCTCTGCTTCTTCAAATTCCGGTTCCAACTCTTCTAAATCTTCTTTTATTTTCTTCCCCGCGACTATAATTTGCTCCTTATTCCCTGCATTTTTCATTTCATCATTTAACTTGTTCTTTTTCTCTTTCAAATCCCCAATCTCCCCAATCATTTTTCTCCGCTTTTCGTCCAATTCCAAAAGCCGGTCAATATCGCATTTGATGTTTCGCAATTCGCAATTTTTTTTCACCGCGTCCTTGTTTTCCTGGATATATTTGATGTCCAACATGCTATTTTTTTCTTGAATTAACTATTTTTTTTCTAATATTATTTATACCAAAATTCAGTCTTCCTATTTCTTCTTGCAAATCATCCAGTATTCCCTCCAACTCAACATTCGTCAGATTCTTTTTCCGCAACAAATGTTGAGATGTTTCCTCAATATCCTCCAAGAGCAGGCCAATGTAATTTTTCACCGCATTTATGTGCTTCTCTTGCACAGGTTCGCTTTTATACTTCGGTGGATCTTCAGTTTCAAAATTATTCATAATTTTTTTCTAATTATTTCTCTTTCATCGGCGGGAAGATGACCGTTTCCCGCATAGATCTATTTTATCACATCTCCAAGTCTTCTTTCCAGAAACTTCTTATCCAGGACACTCAAGAACCAACCGACCTTCGGACCGCGATCTTTGCCGAGAAAGCTCAGATAAATCGCCGAAAAAAGTTCTTTCGGCTCAATTCCTATTTCTTTTCTTATATCATGAACTTTTGTATGGAGCTCCTGGCCATCAAGCTGATCCTGCAATTTTATATATTCTAAGATTTTCGTGAGCCCTTCTTTTTGCAGGGCGGAAAAATTTTTGGCCGCCTCCGGAATTTTATCTTCCTGCAGTTCATATTTGTAATCTTCTGGCGCATATTTATCCAGCCATCCCTTTGCGTATCCAGCACGATAAGCCACTTCTTCTTTGTCTTCCTGCGTAAGCGAAGCTTCTTTCAATTTCTCTACCGCTTCATAGTTCTCCATATGCGGCATTTGGAGAATAAACGCTATTTGAGAAAATCTCGGCAAAAATCTTTTTTTCATTTTTCCTTCGCGATTGATATGAATCAGCTTAAAAATTCTGGAATAATCATCTTCTTGTCCATTGAAATAGGCGTCGGCCATTTTGTCATAAGTATCATAAAGAATTGGAATGGTATCGCCATCCGGAATAAAATCGATTACCCGCTTTGAATCTTTTCCTAAAAGTAAAAGCCTCAAGAGCTCCGGCGGGAGGAGATCAGCGATTTCCCTTGAGGATGAACCAGCACCCTTAGAAGACGACATCTTTTTGCCACCCACATTGAAAAATTCGTAAGGGATATTGAACGGCGGATTGCAATTGAATATTTCTCGGCAGATTGCGGACGCAATATCCCGTGATCCACCTTTCGTGGAATGATCTTTCCCCGCGCCCTCAATATCAACGTCCAATACTTTAAACTTAGCTGCCCATTCCACTTTCCAAGGCAGTTTGGCATTTCCATTAAAAGGCGAATTTTTTCCTTTGTATCCGCAACCCCGAGTCCATGGAACAGCGTCCTCGATGCATTCGTATTCCACTTTTTCTCCGTCAAAACTATAGGCGCGGGTGGTGCTGATCTTGCCGCATTTTTCACAAATCATTTGTACTGGCAACCACTTGTCATCCTTCTGCGAACCGGAAACTTTTTTATAAATCTCTCTAATTTTGTCAGCATTGTCTATAACGGTTTTTATAACTTCATTGTATCTTCCCTGTTTGTACAGTTCGCTCGAACGATAGAACTCCGGCCTAAATCCGGATTCTTCGATAACATCAATAAACTCTTGCCCAAAATATTCAGCATAATTTTTCGCCTTTCCATCTGGAGAAGGGATATTACAAAGCGGCACGCCCATATAGGACTCAAATTTTTCTTTATCCAAATACGTTGGCAGTCCGTCCATTGGATCAAAGTCATTTATTTCATAAAGATATTTATTTTTTATTCCCAACTCGGTCAATATTTCAGAAATTATGCCATGAATCGCCACGCCGCGAAGAGATCCAATATGCACCCGGCCGGAAGCTGTTTTCTCATCACGAAGAACAAGCGGTTGGCCGCTTTCGATTTTTTTATCGTACTCTTCTCTGATTTGCTTAACTAGTTTATCCGCCCAGAACATAAGGATTTAATTAGATATTCAGCATATATATTATATCTTTTTCCCACAAAAAAACAACCCCATCACACAAAGATAGGGCTGTTTACAATTATAACAAAATTTAGTGGACTTCCAGCACCGTATATTCTTTTTCCCCCGCCGGCGTGTTCACTTTCATTTTTTCTCCCGCGCTTTTGCCCATCAAGGCCTGGCCGATCGGCGATTCGTTGGAAATTTTTCCGCCCATTGGATCAGCCTCGTTTGACCCGACAATTCTGAACTCTTGCTCGTCGCCGTTGAATTTCACCTTCACTTTTGACCCCATCTGAACCACTCCGCTTTTCGCGTCAAAGCTCGAAACTTCGGAAGTCCGAATTTCGTTTTCAAGTTCCATCACGCGCCTTTCGTTGTCGGATTGTTGCCTTTTGGCCTCGGAATATTCCGCGTTTTCGCTCAAGTCGCCCTGCTCTTTGGCTTCCTTGATGATCTCGGCGATCTTCTGACGCATTTCGGTTTTCCGCATCGCGAGTTCTTCTTTGAGTTTTTTGAGTCCCTCGGGAGTGAGTAGTTTTGCCATTTGTTTTTGAAAAAAGTTTATATGACGATTAGAATGATAGTCGAAAAGGAAAAGGTTGTCAACAAATAAAAATCCGCCAGATCCGAAGACCTGGCGGGGAATGATCAATCTTTTTCGTTTTAAGCCTTTTTGCCTGCATTTTTTACGTCTGCCATATCCATGCCATTTGACGCAAATATAACCATCCTGAAAATGCTGCAGCTAATACTAGAGCAGCCCACCACCACCAGGCCTTTCTTTCTTCAAGTATCTGTAAGGCAGTTAGAATGGCAATGGCAATTAAAAGAACTCCCTCAACAAGCTGACAGACGATTATCTGGCGCAGACCAAAGTAACTCATCGCCACTTCAAATATGATACCAGCCCATACAACAATGTTCATCAAAACAATGATGTTCTTTATCGACATTGCTGTCCCCCTCCTAAAGCGTTAGATTTGATTGACAAATTTTACCTTTGTTAAGGATATCTAAAGCTAGCATTGTTTATTTTCTTATGTCAAACAAGCCGTGAAACATTTGGGGGATAATGGCTTATATAAAGTATAATTTTAGGTTAAATCAAATATTCTTTTTTCACTCCGTAGAGACGCCCCGCTGGAGCGTCTTGGTAAATCCTGTTTCGTGCAATGCAAAGACGCCCCAGCGGGGCGTCTCTACGTTCTATACTTTACTTATTTCTTCCCCCGAAATACCATTGGTAGACATCCTTTGTTACCGGTTCGGCGGTGCTGAATCCTTCTCCTCCGCCTTCCACCAGAACCGCCATGGCGATCGTGGGGTTGTCATAGGGTGCGAAAGAGACAAACCACCCGTGCGTTTTGTTCTCGCCTCCAAACTGCGCTGTTCCCGTTTTCCCTGCCACCTCAATAGGGAGATCTTTGAGAGGCTGCGCCGTTCCAGATGTCACAGTTTGTCTCATTCCCTCGCGAACAATCTGCATATTGGCCGCTGATATGAAATTTTTGTTCAAAACGACTGACGATATTTTTTCTTCCGTCCCGTCCGCTTTTTTGACCGAAGAAACCAAGTGCGGCTTATAGACCGTCCCGCCGTTGGCAACGGCGGCCGTATAATTCGCGATTTGGAGAGGCGTGGACGTCACAAATCCTTGGCCGATGGCGCAATGATAGTCGTCTCCCAAATACCATTTCTCACCGATCTTGTCCTGCTTCCAGGCTTGAGTCGGAACGAGCCCCGGCGCTTCTCCCGGGATATCGATGCCTAGCTTATATCCCAAACCGAATTTATCAGCGTACTGCTTGATCCTGTCTATACCAAGAGCTTGAATGTCCCCCCAGCCCCCGCCAATCGCATAGAAAAAAATGTCCACACTTTCCGCGATGGCCTTTCGAATGTCCGTGAGGCCGTGCGTTTTCCAGTCAGGAAAACGGTAACTGCCGATATTGATCGCCGAGGGACAATCAAGGGTTGTTCCGGCATTGACAGTCCCTTCCTGAAGCGCGGCCGCCGCCACAAGAGGCTTGAAAGTCGATCCGGGGGGATACTCCCCGCTGATCGATCGATTGAACATGGGCTTGTCCGGATCGGAGATCAATTTTTGATAGTCTTCCGATGAGATCCCCTTGGCGAACAGATTGTTGTCATAGCTTGGCAAATTGACCATCGCAAGAATTTCCCCGTTTCGCGGATCGATCGCCACGGCCGCCGCAGTCTTTGTTCCGGTTTCTTCCAACTTTGCCTTGAGGCTGTCTTGCAATTTTTTTTGAAGGTCCGCGTCAACGCCCAAAGTCAGATCATTCCCCGCAATCGGCGAAGACACACCAAAATTTTTTTTCAAATTGCCTGCCGAATCAACTTCAACATCTTGCTTTCCATTGATACCCCGCAAGTTTTTTTCCCAGCCATACTCCACTCCGGACTTGCCTATATAGTCGGTCATAAAATAGTCGGGATGATCCGCAAGTTCCGCTTTGCTTATTTTCCCGCTGTATCCGATCACGGAAGAAAAGTATTCCCCGTCTTTGTATTCGCGCACCGACGTTTCATCCAGCCTGAAACCGGTGAGTTTTGCATATTTTTCCGAAAAAATGAGAGCTTCGTCCTGATTGACATTTTCCTTGATCAAAACCGGATTCAATGAAGCCGGATCCTGCGAACCAACAATCACTTCAATGTTTTGGCTGTTCATATTGAAAATTCTGGCAGTTTCCGCCATTTCCTGTTCCCGCGCATTTTGGTCTTTTGGAATATCCGCCGGAATAGCGATCAGGTCGAAGCTTGGAACATTGTTCACGAGTTTTTTTCCATTTCGGTCAAGAATGAGCCCCCTTGGCGCCTTGATAACAATGGACCGAATGCGATTTTCCCGCGCCATTTCGCTATAATATGATCCTTTCACAATTTGGAGATAGAATATCCTCACCGCCAAAAAAGCGATCACCAAAAAAACCATTCCTCGAAAAAATTTCGTCCGATCTCCGGACATCTCAATTCCCACCGCTCGCGTCTCATCAATCCCTTCAAGATGCTGCGTCACTTCTTCAATTTCTCTGCCGCGAAGTTGTCTCTTTTTTTTGGAATATTTTTCGAACATATTTTTTAAAATCTTTTTCTCCTCGCCAATTTGATCGGTTCTTGCAAAAGCCTTCGGCTTGATCTGCGAAACACATAGTAGATGAAATAAACGGCCAAAACCGTATAGATTATTTTGAAAAAATAGTCCAGACTGAAAAAATTCGCGTGCATTCCAAATGATTGGTGCAAATATTGATCTTTGAGGCGGAAACTTGCCCAAAGAAACAAATCTTTTGCTATTTCGGAAAAAACAGTGATCGCGCCAAGCGACGCGGCAAAAAGAATTTTTCTGGACCTGATGTCCGCAACAGCCGAAAGATGTGAGATCGCCCAGCCGATGAAAACATATGCAAGAGCTGCTGAGCCAAAAATTGTTCCTGATCCGGCATCGGTCAAGAGTCCCGCAAAGACGAGCCATGGCGCTGATTTCTCAAAACCCATCGAAATAACAAGGGTTATCACAAGCGCCAAAGCCAGATCCGGAATTCTCCCGGAAGAAAAAAAACTGCCCTCGACAGATAGCTGAAGAAAAACAGCAACTACGCAAAAGATGAACAAAACAAGATTCTTCATATCTCAAAATCTTTTTACCAAAAAAACAATCCTCAAGTCCGAAAGGTTGGCTTCCGGCAATACCGACGCTTCCTGAAAAAGCTTGTCTTTGGATTGATCTACCCGGCTTATTTTTCCGATCACCAGGCCTCTCGGCATTTCGCCGCCGAGCCCGGATGTGACCACCCCGTCGCCTTCTTTGATTTCCTGTGCTTGGGAGATCATGTTCATCTTGATGCCCAATCCATATTCCCCGTTCACGATACCTTTCGAGCTGGAACCTTGCACTTCCGCATTGATTGCGCTCGCCGGATCGGTGATGAGGGTGATCTTTGCGGTGTTTGAATAAACATCGGTCACTCGGCCGACCAAAATTCCGTTTGAGACGATAGCCGGCATACCTGTTCTTATACCTTTGCCGTTTCCTTTGTCAACGATGATATAGTTTCCCAATCCTTGTGGATCTTGGGCGATGACGAAAGAAGCCTCAAGGTCAAACTTGTTTTTCGGAGCAAGCCCGAATTCTTCTCTCAAAATTCCGTTTTCCTTCTCAATGTCTTTGAGTCGCACGTTCTCCGCCAAAAGTTCCTGATTTTCCTGGATCAACTTTTCATTATCACCCTTCAAATCTCCGATCGATCCCAAAAAATTGAAAAGGTCGGCTATTCCGCCGGAAAATATTCGAAAAGCCTTGAGAAAGGGACTTGACATGCCCAAAACAAATCCCTTGAGCGGATTGTCCGCCCCGCGGAAACTCACGAATATCAAGACCAACAGAATAAAAACTATTGATAAAAATTTTATGTTTTTGCGGGAAAAAAAATGCATTGAATTGCTATTTTATTATTCAAAGAATTCAATTTTTCGCAGAAATTTTTGTTTGAGAAGTTGATTTTCGTCAAAAAAATGCGTGATAGATTCGCTTATGGAGTATTTTTTTGGTATTAAAATCAACTTCGAGTTAAATTTCAAGAAAAATTGAATTCTTTGAATAGTTCCTTGAAACATCAAAATCTCACTTTATCATACTGCGTTTCCGCCAAAATATCTTTCAGCTCTTCAAGGTGCTCAAGAATAATTCCCGTGCCTCGCGCAACAGCCGTGAGCGGATCGTCCATCACCCGCACCGGCATATCAGTCTGTTCAGCGATCAATTTGTCGAGACCGCGAATCAAGCTTCCTCCGCCGGCCAGAATGATCCCCCTTTGCATAATGTCGGAAAGAAGCTCGGGCGGAGTTTCTTCAATCGTTGATTTGATATTGTTGACAACTATTTTTATTGACCGGAAAATAGCTTCGCGAATTTGCGAATCATTGACGATCACCTCTTTTGGCAAACCAGTGACAAGATCGCGCCCGCGCATCGGCATTTCAAGCACTTCATCAAGCTCATACGCGCTTCCGATCGCGATCTTGATATCCTCGGCTGTTTTTTCGCCGAGCAAAAGATTGAATTCGTCGCGAGAATAGCGAATAATATCTTCGTTCATCTCATCTCCCGCAATACGCAAACTCCGGCACACGACCACGCCGCCCAGAGAGATCACCGCAATTTCCGTCGTGCCACCTCCGATGTCAACAATCATATTTCCTGACGCCTCCTGCACGGGAAGCCGCGCTCCGATCGCCGCCGCCATTGGTTCGTCAACGAGATAGGCTTTCCGCGCTCCGGCGTTCACCGCCGCGTCGACAACCGCCCGTTTTTCCACTTCCGTCACGCCCGAAGGAATTCCGATCACGACTTGCGGCCGCGGCAAAAACGCAAAACTTCCTTTGTGGACTTTTTCGATGAAGTAGCGGAGCATCTGTTCCGTCGCCTCAAAGTCAGAAACCACGCCGTCCACAAGCGGACGGGTCGCGACGATATGTGAGGGAGTTTTTCCGACCATTTTTTTCGCCTCCACTCCGATCGCGAGAATCTGTCCCGTTTTCTTGTTCACGGCCACAACCGACGGTTCGTTGATGACGATCCCCCGGCCTTCAACATAGACAAGAGTATTGGCCGTTCCGAGATCAATCCCCATATTCTTTGAAAATTTTCCGAAAATTTTTGAAAGCATAGTTTCACAAAACATGTAACACGCAACGCAAAACACAATAGCCAAACAAACCTAAAAAAGCATTTCAACGATAAGTGAATTTCAAGCCATTTTTATATTTATTTTCCCTTTCCTAGTACCTAATCTTACTTTAGAAATAGCATTGTGTCAAAGTTCGCTTTTCCAAAGAAAAAAGGCGATGCCGAAATGCAGCACCGCCCCTACTTTATTCTTGAAAGAATTTTAAACACTTCGTCGATTGAACCAGATTTGCAAACCGCAAAAATATGATCATTCAACAGTCTATCGATCCTCCAGCTGAAATCAGGCGCACCAATCAATCCAGACAGAATTATTGTGGTAATTTTGCCGAAAGATCCCTCACCAATCATTCTTGCAAGCTCAAATCCCGGACATCCCATCGTATCTTGCCGAAGTGAAAAATATTCCTCGTATCCTTCTCCGGCGGGAATTACAACGTCCAAAATAATGGCTTCAAACTTACTTTTATAAAGAAGTTTCAAAGCCTCCGCAACAGTTTCCGCCGTCGTAATTTCACAACCCTCAAGCTCCTCCAATTCGTCAATAAAAAAACGATCCGGATCATCATCCACCAGAAGAATGGCTCTTTTCATTTTTCCCTCTCCCCTTTAACTTTCAGGATATTTTTCCGTTAATTTTTCCTGCAGCTTTTGATGACAATCGTGAATAGCGGTTGAGATTTTTAAAAATATGAGCGCAAGCCTTAACATAAAACAAAGACCCAAAACCGCAAGAGATTTCCACACTTTCCTATCCTCCCAGCAGATTTTTCAATTTTTGAAGAACGTCCAATCTCGCCACATCGCGAAATGTGACGAAGACCATCAAGGAAATGAGAAGCGCGAACCCAATGTTGTGGGCGCGGGCCTCGAACTTCTGGCTCACGGGTTTCCCCTTGAGCTTTTCAATCAGTATGAACAAAATCCGTCCTCCGTCAAGAGCGGGAATAGGCAAAATATTGATGATCGCAAGATTGACGGACAGAACAGCCGTGAATTGCAAAATATATATGAAGCCGAGCTTTGCCACCTGTCCTGTGAGCACTGCAATACCGACCGGTCCGGAAACATCCATTCCGACCGAATGGCCGGTGATCAATTTCCAGAGCAATCCTCCAAACGCGACAATGATCATCCACGCAAGATCGAAAGTTGAACGCACTCCCCGCCAAATAGCTTCGTGCCACGGATAGGAAACTTGGGCGGTCTTCACGAGACTGATCCCAAGCGCTCCTTCACTGGCGGGAAAATCAGTCCGCGGAGTACCCGTGATCTTGATCATTTCAGCGCCTCTTTTTATTTCCAAATTTATTTCTTGGCCTTTATTTGCGTTTATATAATTCTGAACATCTTCGATTGTCTTGAAACTCGCAATTTGACCGTTGTCCCCGGCCGCGCCGACGATCTGATCGCCGATTTTGATCCCCATCTGCGAAGCCGGCGCTCCCGGTATCGTCTCGATGATCTGAATCTTTTCATCTTTCAATGCTCCCGCCGCCGTATCTTCAACAGCCTGGGGTATCCCGACAAAATATCCAATTGAAAGCAAAACCGCTGCCAAAAGAAAGTTCATTGCCACTCCCGCTGCCAGAATTTTCACTCTCGTGAAAGGTTTTTTTGAGGCAAAACTTTTCGGATCCTTGTTCTGCTCTCCGTCTTCGCCCATTATTTTCACGAACCCCCCAAGCGGAATCCAGTTGACTGAATATATCGTGTCAGTTGATTCAACATTTTTCGAACCCCAAACCATCCGCCTCTTGCCGTTTTTCGCTTTATACAAGCCAAATATTCTCGGAGGAAAACCAAATCCAAACTCTTCCGCCATCACTCCGTTTCGCCGCGCAACCAAAAAATGTCCAAGCTCGTGGACAAAAACAAGAAGGCCCAGAATTATTATGAAGATTAAAACTGTAAACATATTTTATATATCTATATTTCCATCGTCTCTTTCTCCTTCTTCTCGCGTATCTCCTCGATCTTACCGTTGTATTCGTCTACGCTTTTTTGCAGCATATCCTTTCCGCGAAATTTGTCGTCTTCCGCCATCTTTCCGTTTTTGACAAGATCTTGAATCTCGTCCCAGGCCTCTTCGCGCGCCTGGCGCACAGTAACCTTGGCATCTTCCGCATATTTTCCAAGCATTCGCGCCAACTCCGTCCGCCGCTCTTCATTGAGCGCGGGAATGGCAATCCGAATCACCTGGCCGTCATTCACGGGATTGAGCCCCAATTGCGCCTCACTGATCGCTTTTTCAATGTTGACGAGACTATCCTTATCCCAAGGCTGGACAACGATCAGCCGCGGTTCTGGTACGTTGATGCTCGCCACTTGTTTCAAGGGGCTTTTCACACCATAATACTCAACCGTCAAATTTTCCACCATCGCCGAATTCGCCCGCCCGGTGCGAAGCTTGTTTATCTCTTCTTTGAAACGTTCGATTCCCTTTTCCATCTTCGGGCGCGATTGTTCGATAATTTGGTTTAGCATATTGTGTTACATGTTACATGTTATATGTTTTCTACCTCTTGTTCATCCCGGCATAAATTATTCCGGGATTTTGTTTATTGTACGCGACAGTTTCGAGTGTCCGGCTTCCGTTGAGCTGTGTCGTCGCCCAACTCTGGCCGCCATCCACGGATTTATAGAAAGCCTGCGCCGCTCCATATATGATTTCGTCCGAGTTTTGAGGATTTATCGCGATTCCTCTGATGGCATTTTCTTGGGGACTGTTGAGCACTTTCAATGTCTCCCAGCTATCCCCTTCATTTTTGCTTCGGAACAATCCCGTGGTCGTGCCAGCATAGATCCAGTTCGTCTTGTTCGGATCAGTTGTGATCACCACAGGACTTCCAAATTGCTGCTGGGTACTGAATACATTCTTTTCTCCAAGATTTTCAAAGTTCTTTCCGCCATCTCTGGTCCGCAGAAGACCGCCCTGGCTCACCGCAAAATATGCAAGGTTTGAATTCATGGAATCAATCGCTATTTTGAACACTCCTCCTTGAGCCTTGTATGAATTTTGCCATGAATCACCGCTATTGTCCGAAAAAATTATCTGGCCTTCCGTCGTCCCGCCGAATATCTCCTCCGACCCAGCCGGATCAATCGCAAGAGCCAAGACAAAC
>JBAZUC010000014.1:0-16654 GCA_041661585.1 Parcubacteria group bacterium | reverse complement strand
TTTGTCGAGAGTGATATTTTGATTTTCTTTTGGT
Source organism: Parcubacteria group bacterium (assembly GCA_041661585.1). Taxonomy (GTDB): domain Bacteria; phylum Patescibacteriota; class Minisyncoccia; order Moranbacterales; family UBA11712; genus JAPLXD01. The sequence continues at coordinate 16,620 of JBAZUC010000014.1, read as the reverse complement.
GTTTCTTGTGGTTCCATACACTAAGTTGTCATTGCGAGGAGCGCAGCAACATGGCAATCTCGTGCTATCCTGAAGTCAACGGGATTGCTTCGCTTCGCTCGCAATGACAATATTTATCAATTTTTCAATTTTCACGATCTCGCTTTCTTTTTCACTTCTTTTTTTCACTTCCACTCCTCCGCCGGCGAGAGATTTTTGACTGACCACTACGCGCCATGGAATGCCAATGAGATCCGCGTCGGCAAATTTTCCTCCAGCACTTGTGTCTTCGCGGTCATCAAACAAAACTTCGATATTGTTTTTCTCAAGTTCGTTGTATAATATCTGCGCTTCCTCGTTTTTTCCAAGTGATATGAGATGAACCTTAAAAGGTGCAACGGATTCCGGCCAGAGGATGCCATTTTCATCATTGCAAAGCTCCACCACCGTTCCCATGAGCCGCTGAAGGCCGATTCCATAGCAACCCATGAAGACCGGCGTTTTTTCGCCTTTTTCGTTTGTGACTGTGAGATCAAATGGTGCGCTAAATTTCGTACCTAGCGTGAAAATATTTCCTACTTCAATCGCCTTTTCTTCACGAAAATCCATGCCTTTGCATTCGGGACATTCGGGGGTTTCGTCTTTTACTTCTTTATTAATTGCCAATCCGCATTTTTTGCAGATAAAAATTATATCTTCACCGGCGTCAGTAACAGCTTGAAATTCGTGGGAATATTTAGAAAAAGATCCACCGGAAGCGAAAGTGATATGAGTATTTTCGCCAATTCCAACTCGATCAAAAATATTTTTGTACGCGATTTTAGACTTTTCATAATAATCATCAAAACTTTCTTGGGTTGAATGAAAAGAGTACAGATCTTTCATGATGAATTCACGACCGCGCAAAATGCCCGATTTGGCCCGCAGTTCCATACGGAATTTATTTTGGAATTGATAAGCAGCAAAAGGCAAATCTTTGTATGATTGAATAAATTTTTTGACGAGCGGAACAACCACTTCTTCATGTGTTGGCGCAAGAGCAAATTCACGGTCGCTTTTGTCTTCTAGCTTATACAAATCATCCATTGTGTCCCACCGCTCAGTTTTCTGCCAATTCTCTTTTGGATTGAGAGACGGCATAAAAATTTCCTGGCCGCCGATAGCATTTATTTCTTCGCGGATGATATTTTCTACTTTTTTCATCACCCGAAGCCCAAGCGGCAAAATAGTATAGGCACCCGCCATCAATTTGTCGACAAAACCGCCCCGAATCAAGAGTTGGGCGTTGAGGCTCATTTCGTCCTTGGGCGCATTTTTTTGAGTTTTGGTGAAAAGTTGGGATTGGCGCATTAATTTTGGATTTTATTGATAACTTCTCTGATTATCCATTCGGGAGTCGAAGCTCCAGCGGAAACAGCTACCTTTTTTATACCACTAAACCAGCTTTTCTTCAATTGAGCGGAGTTTTCAATGAAATATGTTTTTTTGTTTATTGATTTTGAAATCTCATACAACATATGAGAGTTGGCACTGTCACGCCCACCGATGACGATCACGGCGTCATTTGTTTTTGCAAGTTGTCTGATCTCTTTTTGCCGGTCATCCGTTGAGGGACAAATGGTATTGATGTGAGTGAAATGTTTGAGATTCTTTTTGAGATAGGCGATTATTTTCTTGAATTCTTCAACATTCTGGGTGGTTTGGGAAATGAGACAATATTTTTTGGCCTTATTGAGATTTGTTTTTTTTATTTCTTCAAAACTGCCGATTACTCTTGCTTTTCGTCCAGACCATTCAAAGATACTTTTCACTTCCTTGTGGTTTTTGTCGCCAAAAACAAGAACGGTGCATTTTTTTTCGGCAAAATTTTTCGCCAGCCGTTGCGCTTTCATCACTTTGGGACAAGTCGTGTCAATGATTTTGAGCCCTGTGGCGCTCGCTTTTTCATAGAAACCCGGCCCGACGCCGTGCGCGGTGAAGATCACTGTCCCGCCTTTGATGTCAGACAAAGATGCGATCTCTTTGATTCCGCGCTTGTATAGATCCTGGCAGACATCGTTGTTGTGGACAAGTTTTCCAAGAATGAAAACATCGTCGCAATCTTTCGAATTGACGCACGTCAAATCATAGGCGCGTCTCACGCCGAAACAAAACCCGGAATGTTTTCCAAGGGTGATTTTGGGTTTCATAAATCCTAAAGTTCGACTTTAGGAAATTTCCTAAAGTCGAACTTTAGGATCATAAAATCTTTCCAGTCCTTCCCACTTTCTTCAAAAATTCTCCGTATTTTTTGAGATTGACTCCGGTTTTCAATTTAATGGACTCTATTTCTGCGCCGAGAGAGATATTTTGCTTTGTTTTGTATTTCCTGATCTCGTCGACGGCTTTGATCGCACTGTCAAAATCAGAGATATCTATTTTCTTAGAAAGCTTTACTTCTTCCGGCCACTTGGAAATATGGATGCTTCTTGCTTTTTCCAGGTGCTTGAAATACGTTTGGAAAATTTCTTCCGTGACAAAAGGCATGATCGGCGCATAAAGTTTCACAATATTGAAAAACACCGTCGCAATTGTTTTCTCGCCTGTTTTTTTCGATTTTGCATCCTCGCCAAAGAAACGGTATTTCACAAACTCAACATAATAGTCCGCAAACTTTGACCAGAAAAACCCGTCAATTTCTTCTTTAGCTTTCGCATAGGCATAGTTTTCAAAGGCCTTGGTTGTTTTGGCTATTGTTTCGTTTAGTTCTCCAATGATCCAGGCATCCGCCGGTTCAATCGCATCCGTGGACTTGAGCAATTCCGCTTTTTTCACATTCATTGCCATGAATCTCGCCGCGTTCCAAAGCTTGGTTGTGGTCTTTTTGCCTATTTTTATTTCATCTTCGGAATAATTTATGTCCTGTCCCAAACTGCTTCCGGCTGACCAATAGCGCAAAGCATCCGATCCGTATTTTTCCAATATCTCCTGCGGCGCAACGACATTACCAAGACTTTTGGACATTTTTTTGCCATTGGAATCAAGAACATGTCCCGAAATCATAACATCTTTCCATGGAATTTTGTCAAAATGATAGTTCGAACGGACAACTGTATAGAAAAGCCAAGTTGAAATTATGTCATGGGCTTGAGGGCGAAGATTCATCGGAATCATTTTTTGCGCCTCTTTTTCGGAAAAAAACAGTTGCAAAGCCAGCTGCGGGGAGATTGAGCTGGTCGCCCAAGTGTCGAGGACGTCTTTTTCCGGCGTGAATTTTGAACCTCCACACTTCGCGCACTTGCCTTTTGGCTTGTCAGTGAGCGGATCAACCGGCAAATCTTCAACATCGGCCAGCTTCATTTCTCCGCATTTCTCGCAATACCAAACCGGAAACGGGATGCCAAAAAATCTTTGGCGCGAGATCGCCCAGTCCCAGCCGAGATTGTTGATCCAGTTCTCATAGCGCGCCCGCATAAAAGGCGGATGCCATTTGATCTTTTTTCCAAGCTCGATAAATTTCTTCTTTTTGTCGAGAATTTTGATGTACCATTGCAAAGAATTCAGGATTTCAACCTCGTTTTTGCATCGTTCGTGAATATTGACCGAATGGGTGATTTTTTTCTGGCCGATCAGCAGTTTTTTCTTTTCCAAATCCTCGATGATATTCTGGCGCGCATCTTTTGTCGAAAGTCCGGCGTATTTTTTCGCTTGCGCTGTCATTTTTCCGTATTTTTCGAGCGAGATAACAAGCGGCAACTTGTATTCCTTGAACCACTCTACGTCGGTTTTGTCGCCAAACGTGCAGCACATCACCGCGCCTGTCCCCTTTTCCGGGTCAACTTTTTTGTCGGCCAGAATCTCAACTTTGTTTCCAAAAATCGGCACTTGCGCTTTTTGGCCGACTAGCTTTTTGTATCGCTTGTCATCCGGATGCACAAAAACAGCTACGCAGCTCGAAAGCAATTCCGGGCGGGTTGTGGCGATGATCAGGTCTTTTTTGTCTTTTAGTTTGAAAACAATATCATTGAAAAGAGTTTCCACTTCTTTGTCTTCGAGTTCGGCTTGAGCAATGGCGGTTTGGCAGTGCGGACACCAGACCACTGGCGCTTCCTGGCGATAGGCATGGCCTTTTTTGAAAAGATCGATGAAATATTTTTGGCTTATTCTCCTGGAGTGGTCGTCGATTGTGGAATAGGTTTTCGAAAAATCGCAGGACATTCCGAGATTTTTCCAATCCTTGCTGAATTCTGGAACTATTTCTTTTATAGTCTTGATGCAAAGCTTGATGAATTCATTTCGATCCATTCGGCTCGCGGTCACTCCGGCTTTTTTTTCGACAAATCGTTCGGAGGGCAGGCCGTTGTCATCCGTTCCGAAGGGATAAAAAACATTTTTTCCTTTCATTCTGAAAAAACGTGCCACAAAATCTTCATGCGAATAAGAATAAGCATGTCCGATATGCATGCGCCCGCTGATATTCGGCGGTGGCGTGTCCACCGAAAAAATTTCTCCCTTGGCCTTGGGGTCGAATTTATAGATATTATTCTTCTCCCAAAATTCCCGCCATTTTGGCTCAACTTCGGAAGGATTGTAATGTTTGGAAATTTCTTTCATTATTTAACTTAATTTTCAATACGGAGTGCCTCCACTTTTTGAATTAGTTCTTTAAATATAGGTCTTATTGGCATCAATTTTACTTCCCTTTCCGCTTCTGTTAATCTAAATTGTTTTTTATTCTTATTATTTTTTGAAAAAATAGAATTCCTCTCTAAAGTATTATTGCGCGATTGAGTAAAAAGTCGGCGCAATTCTTCCCCTATTTCCAGATAATGATGTCTCAAATAATTTCTTGTATAATCTTCCGCCCACATAATCTTCCGAAAAAGATCGTCTGTCGAAACATCTGGATTTTCAAAGGTATTCGCTACTTCATTCAATAGACTGATCCCTTTTTCAAAATAGTTTTTAATGGACTTCTCCTTATCATCCTTTTCTTTTTCCTCAAGTAATTCGCGCGCGGCTTGATGTTCTTCTGCTGTGTAAGACTCTTTTTCGCCAACAGTTTCAACGAGAATTTTTTTCTTGTCTTCTTCTTTCCATCGAGCCAGCATCCCAAGAGGCTTATTTTCTATATCAGCCATTTTTTTTACTTAAAGAGAATTATTCAAAAGATTATACTTCCTCAAGTTCATGCTGAATTATCGTATTTTGTCCGTCGAAAAGAAAATTGCCTTCGAACTTTTTTCCGGCAAAGAACAAGGGGTACCAGTGCAAGTCATCCGGCCACATATCCTTCCAGGGAAGATCATTGACATCAAACCATTTCGGTTTCATTTCTTCGGTTTCGATCAATTCACCGTCGTATCCGTCTATTGAGAATACATTTACCTCAACGATTTCCGGATAGCCCTTAAACTCAAAATACATTGTCGCCCGTTTTTCGAATTTTGTCGGTGTGAGACCGCACTCTTCTTGCATTTCGCGAACCAAGCTTTCTTCAATTGTTTCACCCGGATCCACTTTGCCACCATATCCATTCCAGCGTCCTTCGCCAAAACCGCGCTTTTTGAGGCCTAGTAGCAGACGCGGGTGTTCATACACAAGGCAAAGAGTTGTTATTTTCGTCGGTTTGGGGTGTTTCATTTTCTCACTTTCACTTTCAAATCTTTCTCAAGTTTCGCGACAATATTTTTTGTCACGCTGTCGATTTCCGCTGAAGTCAGAGTTTTTTCACGTGAGCCGATCTCAACGCGAAGAGCCATACTTTTTTCGCCTTCTTTTTCGAAGATGTCGAAAAGATCGACGTCAAGAACCAATTTTCCGCCGGCACTATGTATTTTTGATTCAATGTCAGCATATTTTGTTTTTTCGCCGACATACATCGAGATGTCGCGTTTGACGGAAGGAAATTTGCTGATAGGTTTGTATATTTTTTCTTTGGCCGATACGTCAAGCAATTTAGCAATAGATATCCCAAACAAGGCAACACGTGATTGAATGCCATACCGTTTGCAAACCAATGGACTTATTTCCCCTATTTTGCCCACTTTTTCACCTTTGACGTGAATTTCAGCAACACGACCGGCATGCCAGGCTGTATATTTTGGCTTGTGGATTTCATACTTCGAAGTGCATCCAATCTTTCCAAACATAGCGTCAATCGAACCCTTGAGATTGAAAAAAGGTTTTTCATTCTTTGTATCTGCAATTGCTCCGGCCAAAATTGATATTTCTGTCGGCGATGTTTTCCCCTCGTCCCTGTATTTTCTCCCGATCTCAAAGATATTTATTTTATCAAAATTCTTCAAGTTCAATTCTATATTTTTCAGCAGATTAGGAATCATCGAACGACGCATATATTGCTGATCCGGATTCATCGGATTGGCAACTTCATAGTGTTCCTCAATCCCCAGTCCGCATTTTTCGATGTCATCCGCACTATAAAAAGAATAATTCATCACTTCCGAAAAACCGCTTCCGATCAAAATGTCCCGCAGTTTGTCTTCAAGGATTCTTTTTTCGTTTCGTGTTGGCGTTTGAAGCTCAACGCACGGAGCTTTGGCGGGAATATTTTCATAGCCGCATATCCGGCCGATTTCTTCAATGAGGTCTTCTTGTGACTTGAGATCGAGGCGTCGGGTTGGAATCTCACAATTCAATATATTTTTCGAAATTTTTACGCCAAGATCGAGATTTTCGAGAATATTCTTTATTTTGGAAACCGGGACTTTTTCGCCCAAAAGATTATTCACATAATCGCTGTTTAATTTCACTTGCCACGGCTTCAATTTTTTCGGATATATATCAGTACACGAGACTATCTTTACATCATTTCCCCCATATTTTTGCAAAAGTTCGATTGCTCGCACTGCGCCCATTTCCGCCAGATTCGGGTCAATATCTCGTTCAAAGCGGTATGAAGATTCCGTGATTATATTGTGCGCTGTTCTCGTTTTTCGGATATTGGTCGAATTGAAATTCGCTGATTCCAGAATGATGGAAGTTGTTTTGCTTGATATGCTTGAGTCATATCCGCCCATCACGCCGGCCAGCGCCAAAGATTTTTCGCTGTCAGCGATGACAAGATTGTTTTCGCCTAGCTCATATTCTTTTTCATCCAGCAATCTTATTCTTTCTCCCTTTTTGGCTTTGCGGACAATTATGTTTCCGGTTGTTTTTTCCGCATCAAACGCATGCAGGGGCTGGCCCGTTTCCAGCATCACATAGTTCGTAATATCAACAATATTGTTGATCGGTTTCACCCCCGACACCAACAATCTTTCCTGCATCCATTTTGGTGAAGACGCTACTTTCATATTCTCCAAAACCGCTCCGATATACCGAGAACAAAGATTTTTTTCTTTGATTTCAACTTTCAATTTTCTAACATTCAATGTTGGGACACTCCTAACATTTAATGTTAGGACAAATTTCCGTCCTTCCACCGCGCAAATTTCTCGCGCCATACCGATATGCGACAACATATCATGAGCGCGATTTGCCAAAATATCAAAAACAAACTGGGTTTCTTTCCCCTCTTTTTTCATTTCTTCAAGTTCAAACGCGCGCATTGTCAAAAGATCTCCCAGCTTTTCAGGCGATAATTTTGTTCCGGACAGTTCTTTTAACCAAGTAAATGAATATTTCATGCTAAAATTGTTTAGTAAATCTCAAATCTCCGCTTTGAAATAATCTGATATCATCAATCTTGTATTTCATCATCGCCAGACGTGAAATGCCGATATCCCAAGCGCAACCTTGATATTTGTTTCTTGGATAACCAGCGGCCACAAATACATTTTGGTTTATCATCCCACCGGGAATAATTTCCACCCAGCCAGATTGTTTGCAAACTGAACATCCTTTACCGTTGCAAAGCAGGCATTCAAAATCTATTTCAAAACTCGGCTCAGTGAAAGGAAAAAAACTTGGACGCATGCGAGTTTTGATATTTTTACCAAAAAATCTCTTCAAAAATTCGTCGATCAGCGAATAATAATTCGCGGCTGAAACATCTTCGCCAACCATCATCCCATCCATTTGATAGAAAGTATGTTCGTGCGAAGCGTCAGTTGCTTCGTTTCGAAAAACTCGTCCCGGCATAATCACTCGAAACGGCGGCTTGTTTTTTTCCATATAGCGAACCTGAATCGCGCTCACATGAGTACGCAAAAGCAGATCGTTATTTTTTGTTTTCACCCGAAAAGTATCCATCATATCCCGCGCTGGATGATCTTTTGGAATATTCAAAGAATCGAAATTATAGAAATCTTTTTCCATTTCCGGCCCGTCAGCGATCTCAAAGCCCATTGATGAAAAAATCTGTTCCGCTTCTCGATTCACCAATGTGATCGGATTCAAATGTCCAAGCTCTTGTTTTGTTCCCGGCAATGTCACATCCAATTTTTCTTTCTCCCAATCAATCTTTTCAGAAATTTCATATTTGCGTTTCTCGATTTTTTTCTCGATCATTTGCCTGGCTTCGTTGGCAAGCGGTCCGACAATTTTTCTTTCCTTTTCGCTCAAATCCTTGAGGCTTTTCAAAATTTGGGTCAATTTCCCCTTTCGGCCGAGATACGCAACTTTCACGTCAAAAAGCGCCCGTTCATCCGCGGTTTTCTTGATTTCAGAAATGGCTTTTTCTTCCAAATCTTTAATCTTTTTCTGTAGCATACATTATAAATATATGACAAAAAAGAAAAAAAGTCCAGCTACCTAGACTTTTTTTATTGTGGGTGGAGAGGGATTCGAACCCCCGTAGCCCGAAGGCGCCAGATTTATGCCGCCTTTGGCGGCACCCCGCCTGCGGCGGTGGCAGTCGTATACTTTATTGTGGGTGGAGAGGGATTCGAACCCCCGTAGCCCGAAGGCGCCAGATTTATGCCGCCTTTGGCGGCACCCCGCCTGCGGCGGTGGCAGTCGTATACTTTATTGTGGGTGGAGAGGGATTCGAACCCCCGTAGCCCGAAGGCGCCAGATTTACAGTCTGGTACAATTGACCGCTCTGTCATCCACCCTTGTTTATTAATTTTTTAAAAGCTTCGCCGCTCTTGTATGATTTTATCTGCAACTCTCTTTTATAAGCCTCGTTCTTTGTGTCAAAAATTTCTGTGTGTATAGTCTTCCATGGAATATAAGCCTTCGTTGATCTGACTAAACCCTTATTATGTCTCTTAATTCTATTTACTAAATCTTGTGTATGACCAATGTAGCGCTTTTTAGAATTTTGCAAAGACTCTAGTATATATACTTTATACATTTTATTTTGTGTAGAGTCGTCAGATTTATGCCGCCTTTGGCGGCACCCCGCCTGCGGCGGTGGCAGTCTGGTACAATTGGCCGCTCTGTCACCTGCCCATATTCAATTTTCCGAGCCGGGAAGAGGAGTCGAACCCCCAACCTACTGTTTACAAAACAGTTGCTCTGCCATTGAGCTATCCCGGCGCAATTAATATCGCTCTGCCACTGCCTGTCCGCCTCTGGCGGAAGCTATCCCGGCATATTTTTGTTTTAGCTTCCCAATCGCATTTTCATCTCAATTTCCCGCAGACTGCTTTTGGCTTTGAGATCGCGGGGACGAAGTTTCAAAACCATTTTGAATGACTCTTTGGCGTCTTTGATGTTGCCGATACCCATATAATAGTCCCCGATTTCGCGATAAGCTTCGATGTCTTTTGGATTTTCCGCGATGCGATAGATGAGAGCGGCTTCCTGAACTTTGTCTTCCGGAAGAGGTTCTTTTTTGGGGACGATGACAGGCTCGCTCTGGATTTTTCGTCTCGAGATCACTTCACTATTCACATAGGTTATTCTTTCTCCGCCTTGGTCTAGACCTGCATAAATATCATTGCTTTCCGTCATATTTTGGACGATTTTAACACTATCTTCCGACACGCCCAATTTTTCTTCAATTGATGTCTTCTCAAGTGAAATATCTTCCACTTTTCGGCCGCTTCTTTTTGCTTTGAGGCGGATCGCCCAGTTGGAAGAAACTTGCTCAAATTTCTTGAATGAAATTTTGACCAAAACAAGAATTTTTTCCGTCAAATGAAGAATTGTTTTCCCGATCGATTTCAGGCGATCTTTCCAATCACGTTTCTTGTTGTCCGAAAAAGCGGATTTCGTTTGATATGCGTCTGTCTTCTTGAGGGCGGCTGATTTCTTTCCGATGATTATGACGAGGCCCGCAAGAGCGGCGACCAATATGATGGGAGATAAGTAGATCCAAAACATAAGATAGCGGTAAATTATAAGATATTAGATACCCTCGGACGCGATGCGGATGTACTTTTTGTTTTCGAGTTCCACTTTTATTTCCCCTGAAAGGGCATTCACTTCTTTGACGATCCCCTTTCCCTCTTTTGTTTTGATCTCTTCGCCGATTTTGGGAAGCCCTTCGAGTATCTCTCGGTATTGGTCGGCTTCATAAGCGAGACAGCACATGAGTCTCCCGCAAAGGCCGGAAATTCTTTCTGATCCGCGGCGAACAATTTGCTGGGCTTTGGCCATTTCAGAATTGATACTTGGCAAATTCTCCTTGAATCTTTCGCAGCACAAGCCTCTTCCGCAAATTCCATATCCCCCGCTTTCTCTCGCTTCATCGCGAGCTCCAATTTGGTGGAGGCGGATGGACCGCTGGAAAATTTTTGAAAGATTTTTCACTAATTCCCGAAAATCCACTCTTCCGTCGGCGACGAAAGCAAATGATATGTTTCCACCGTCAAAGGAATAGGCCGCTTCAACTATTTTCATCGGCATTCCATTTTTCTTCACTTCCTTGCGGCACAGCTCAAGTGCTTCTTTTTCTTTTTCCCTGTGCTCCTTGATCGTATTTATATCTCGCAGACTCGCCTTTCGCACGATCTTTGCCGTCGCCGCTTCTCTTTTTTGCAAGCCCGGCAATTTCCCTTCGCTGTTTTCCCGGACATTCTCCACGATCGCCGATTCAAGGCCGTCATTTGTTTCCACGATCAGCAGATCTCCTTTTTGGAAAGATTGAGTGCTTTCGATCGGCTGAGAGCTTTCCCAGCGGCGAATTTTGAGAAAAATAGTTCTTGTCATGATTTCAAATTTCAAATCTCGCAAAATTTCCCACCTGAATATTTTCTCCTATTTTCGCAATTTTTTCTTTGATCAGATCCTCGACCGTCGTATCGGGATTTTTCACAAACGGCTGGGCGAGAAACGAAATCTCTTCAAAATGTTTTTTCACTTTGCCCTCGACTATCTTTTCGATGATATCGGCCGGTTTTTTCTCCGAAGAGAGCTCCTCTCGTACAAATTTTTCGAAATCCTCTTTGTCTTTCGGGTCTATTTTTTCCAAAGAAAGATATTTCGGGTTTGCCGCAGCGATATGCATTGCCAGATCATGCGCTAATTCTTGAAATTCTGAATTTTTCGCCACAAAGTCGGTTTCGCAAAACACTTCAACTATTGCCCCGATTTTTCGATTGCTGTGAATATATGAAGCAACAACTCCTTCCGCGGTTGTCCGATCGGCCTTTTTGGCGGCTTTTTCTTTCCCTCTTTTACGCAAATATTCAATCGCTTTTTCAAAATCGCCTTTTGACTGGGCAAGCGCGTTGCGGCATTCCATGATGCTGGCACCAGTACTGCCTCGCAAGTCTTTGACGAGTTGGGCAGTTATTTTTATTTCAGTCATATATGGATGCTTATTTTTTTATATCTTCAACTTTTTCGGTTTTCACTTTTACTTTCGCTTCCATTATATTTTTCGCAACAATTCCCAACATATATTTGAGCGAGGAAAGCGCATCGTCATTGCCGGGAATTGGAAAATCGACAAGCGTCGGATCCGTGTTGGTGTCCGTCATCGCCACTGTTGGAATTCCGGCGGCGCGAGCTTCTTTGACCGCCAAGGCATTTTCTTTTATATCAACGACAAATACGGCTTGCGGAAGTTTGTCCATTTTTTTTATGCCGCCCATTTTTTCGTTCATTCTCGCAATTTCCTTTTTGATCCGGCTCTGTTCATATTTAGTATATTTTTTGACCTCTTCGCTTTCACTCAAACTTTCCTGATCATTGAGATATTTGATCCGGCCTTTGATCTCGGAAAAATTCGTGAAGGTTCCGCCAAGCCAGCGATTCATGACATACGGCATTTCCGTTTCCTTCGCCATCATTTCAGTCAGCTGCCGTGCCTGGGGCTTGGTGCCGACGAAAAGTATCTTTCCGCCGTTTTCCACAACACCGCACAAAAAATCAAGCGCTTTTTGGAAAAGGGGCAGGGTTTTTTCGAGGTCAATGATATGAATATCATTTCTCACGCCGAACACAAATTCGCGCATTTTTGGATTCCAACGGGAACTTTTGTGCCCAAAATGGACCCCTGCTTTGAGCATATCCGGAACATTGAGCACAAGACTCTCATACGAAAAACCGGCTGATTCCTCACGGCTCGCCGCTTTTTCCCCATCTTTGGGGGTTTCTTTGTCGTTTTGCATTGTTTTTTCCTTTAATTATTTACTTCTATCTCTCGAATTTACCCCGCCACGGCGGGGACAAGGATTTTCTCTTGAGAGATATGTTTGATAACGGTTTATATTGTAGCAAGAGCGCCGGGGCTTGTCAATTATTGAATGTTATGCTAGTATTTATAGGTAAATTTAACGCCATTCAATTATGAAAAAAGACATCCACCCAAAATACAACTCCGAAGCCAAGATCATCTGCGCTTGCGGAAACGTGATCACAACCGGATCAGTGAAGCCGGAAATGAAGATCGAAGTTTGTAGCGCTTGCCATCCTTTTTATACGGGGAAAAAGCGTCTCGTTGACTCAACCGGCCGTGTCGACCGCTTCAAAAAGCGTATGGAAAAAAGCGAAAAACTGGCAGCTGACAAGCTGGAGAGAGTCGAGGCGAAAAAAAAGCCTGCAGTCAAAGCAGAAAAACCAGCGGCGAAAGCAGTCAAACCGGCGGTCAAGAAAAAAGTCATCAAGAAAAAAACAGTCAAAGCAGCAAAATAACTCTTACATATATTCAAAAAAGGCCTCGCGTAGCGAGGTCTTTTTTTGACAAACATCCCCTTCTTTGAGAAGATTAGGATTAGCCATATGAAGAACCAGCTAGACGCAATAAAAACCGAATATCAAGATCTCAAAAACGAGCTGGAAAAGCCCGAAGTGGTTTGCGATTCGCAAAAAATGAAAACGATCGGAAAAAGAATGGCCGAGCTGGAAGAAACGATCGGAAAAATCGCCGAGCTCGAAAATATCGAAAAAAATATGCGGGAAAACGCCGAAATCGTGAACAGCGAAACCGAAGCGGAATTGAAAGACATGGCAATGGAAGAAAATGTGAAACTGTCGAAAAAAAAGGAAGAAGCCGAAGAAGAGCTCAAAAAGATGATCGTGCCGAAAGATCCACACGACAGCCGAAACGTAATCATTGAAATACGCGCCGGAGCGGGCGGAGACGAATCGGCACTTTTCGCGGCTCAGCTTTTGAAAATGTATTTGCGCTATGCGGAAAATGTCGGCTGGAAGACTAGTATATTGAGCTCAAGCCCCAATTCCATCGGCGGCTTCAAGGAAGTGATCGCCAGCATTGAAGGAAAAAATGTTTTTGGCAAAATGAAATATGAGTCGGGCGTGCATCGCGTGCAAAGAGTGCCGGAAACGGAAAAGATGGGCAGAGTCCATACTTCAACTGCCACCGTCGCCGTTCTTCCCGAGGCGGAAGAAATGGATATCGAGATCAATCCCAATGATTTGCGCATCGACACCTTTTGCTCTTCCGGACCGGGCGGACAAAGCGTCAATACGACTCACAGCGCCGTCCGCATCCTGCATATCCCGACAGGGACAATCGTATCTTGCCAGGACGAGAAGTCGCAAATAAAAAACAAGGAAAAAGCTCTGAAAGTTTTGCGTTCTCGGATTTTGGCGACCCGGGAAGAAAAAAGAACAAAAGAGCTCGGCGCGGAAAGAAAAAGCCAGATTGGAACCGGCGACCGGTCAGAAAAGATCCGGACCTATAATTTTCCACAAGATCGGATCACCGATCATCGCATCAAGGAAAGTTGGAGCAACATTGGAACAATATTGGATGGAGATTTGGGAAAGATCATCGATATGCTTGAAGAAGAAGATGTGAAGAGAAAAATATCGGCATGACAATCCAAGAAATTTTTAAAAAAGCATACATAAAATACAGCTTATCCCCTCTCGACGCGGGGATTCTTTTGTCTTTGGCGATAAAAAGACCCAGAGAATATATTTTGGCGCATCCGGAAAAGAAATTGTCCGCAATACAGATGAAAAAATTCGATTCTTTCTGCACGAGGAGATCAAACGGCGAACCAGTTGCCTATGTCACAGGAAAAAAAGAATTTTTTGGACTGGAATTTCTGGTGAACAAAAATGTTTTGATCCCAAGACCCGAGACTGAATTGTTAGTTGAACACGTTCTAGGAAAAATAACAGATAACAAATACAAGATACCAGATACTATTTTCGATGTTGGCACTGGATCCGGAAATATAATCGTTTCGATCGCGAAAAATATTCCGCAAATATTTCAAAATGAAATAAATTTCTACGCAATTGATATTTCGAAAGAATCATTGCAAGTTGCGAAAGCAAACGCAAAAAGATATAAACTAAATAAGAAAATAAAATTCATCCAATCTGATATGCTGGAATATTTTTTGAAAAGAAAAACAAAACTTGAAAATATTCTCATCATCGCCAATCTTCCGTATGTTTCTGAAAATATTTATAAGAAAAATTATAAAAATTTAAAATATGAACCGAAAAAAGCGCTTCTCAGCAAAAACAAAGGACTTGGTTATTATCTAAAATTTTTCAAGCAGCTAAAGAAAATCCCGAGCAAATGTTACATACTACATGTTACATGCTTCGTGGAATTCAGTCCCGAGCAAAAGCCTGAAATAGGCCGAATTATCCAGAAATATTGGCCAAAAGCCAAAACAGCGTTTTTCAGGGATCTGGCGGGAAAATGGCGCATGGCAAAGATTGAAATTGCATAACAAAAAAATGCAAAGGCGCCCAACTTGGGCGCCTTTTTCTTATTGCAAAAAGAAAATTGATTCAGACTATTTCTTCTTCTTTTTCTTTGTAACTTTTTTCTTTTTCACAACTTTCTTTTTCTTGGCTGCTTTTTTCTTTGCCATTGTGTTTCACCTCCCTTCAATTTTATTTTTTTATTCTTTCTATAAAATTATTTACGATAACTTTGTAGAATTTATTTCATTATATATCATTCTTTTTCAAATGCAAGTCAAAAAAGTTATCCACAGGCACTTATCCTCCGAAAAATCCTGACTGCAACGGAATATTTAAATAGAAAAATTTTCTTTTTCCATCGATCTCATCAAAAAAATAAAAAATTCCATTCGCCGCGTCATATGAACTTGTGAAATTTTCCGAATTATATTCCCAGATATCAAAAACACTCCGATGATCGCGTGGATCAAGCTCTGTGATCTTCAATTTGTTCTGGGTGCTGAAAAAAATGTGCTCGTAGTCCCGATACCAAAAAACATTTTTGATTGGAGTCGAGAAGCGAATGATTTGTTGCGTTTCATTTTCGCTCCGGCGAGGCTGAACATCCCATGCTCGGAGATACAAAACTTCGATTTCATTGTTGTTCCAGTATAAAAGTTTTTTTCCGTCATCCGAAAACTGCGCGCCCAAAACATCGTCCCCGATTTCTTTCAGAGTGTCTGTCATCCCGTTGTTGTGTACAAAAAACTGTCCATTTTCGGAAATGACGACTTGGCGATCTTCATCATATACAATAAGCCGCGATTGCTGACCTTCGCCGGAGAAAGGAATGGCCTCGAAAGTCATTTGTTTCTCGCCTTTTCCATTGAGATCTGTCTTATATATGATGTCGTTTTGCTTCAAATAATAAATGATCTTTCCGGAAAGATCATACGTTTTGATATTCTCGGAAATGATCTGGGCATTTTTTGTCCCCAAATCAATTCGATAGAGATTTTGCGCCAAGCCATCCTTTGACGCGGCCGTGAAAAAAATAGCCTCCTGATTGTCAGGGCTCCAGCGGGCCCGATCGAGATTTGAAAGCGAGGTTATTTCCGAAAGAAGAATTGGAGCTTGGATATTTTCAGAATCCAAAACAAGGAAATCCTTTTTTTCGTTTAAGCGAACCGGGGCAATCAACATTTGCTCATTGGAGTCCCACTCGGCGTTTTCCTTGAGATCAGTTGAAAATTCCAGTCCTGGTTTTGAAAAAATCAGCGTCGGTTCGTTTGTTTTCATATCCAACGACAAAATTTCAAGATTCTCTCCGTTTTTTTTGGAATAAGCAACCTTTTTCCCGAAAGGAGAAGGAAAATATCTCTGCGTTCCTTCCGCATTCAGTTCTTTTGGCGAATAATTTTTTTGCGGCAAGAAAATATTCCAAAATTCAGTGGAAACTCCGCTGTGGACTTCGACATTCTTTTCCCAATCTCCATATCCATCAGCGGTAACTCTGATATTATAGGTTCCCGGCCTGAGTCCGTTCAAAGTCGTGGATCCATTGATCATATCCAGCCTTCCGGACGGCTGGAGCTGGCCATTGAGAAAAACTTTCACGTTGGACGGAGTGGACTTCACGGTGATTGATCCGCTGTGAATGAAAATTCTCTGATACTGGTTGAAGCGGTAGCC
>JBAZUC010000013.1:0-16722 GCA_041661585.1 Parcubacteria group bacterium | reverse complement strand
AACAGGGATTTCAGATCGTTGGAGTTTTTTTTCGTTTTTTTGACCCCGCCCTTCGCGAAGGGCGGGGCAGGACGGACGGGAGCTTGAAAAAAGCTAAATTAGTTGCAGAAAAATTGAATATTCCGCTGGAAATAGTCGACGCTCGAAAAGAATTCAAGGAAAAAGTGATTGATTATTTCATTGATTCATACAAAAAAGGCATCACGCCCAATCCCTGTGTTGTTTGCAACAAAGAAATGAAATTTCGATTGCTTTTTGAACTTTTGAAAAAATATAAGGCGGATTATATTGCTACGGGACATTATTCTTTAAACAATGAGCACAAGTTATGTGAGGCGAAAGATAAGACAAAAGACCAATCTTATTTCTTGTATAAACTGACGCAAAAAGAATTATCAAAAACTATTTTTCCGCTTGGAAAATTGAAAAAAACCGAAGTGAAGAAATTGGCAAAAAAATTCAGAATGCCTGTTTTCGGGGATGAAGAGTCGCAGGATGTTTGTTTTTTGGCGAATAGCGATATAAGCAAGTTTTTGAAAAAAAATATCAAACCGAAATTGGGAAATATTATCGATGAAAAAGGGAATATACTCGCGCGTCACAAGGGATTGCCTTTTTATACCATTGGCCAGCGGAAAGGCATCGAAATTGGAGGTACGGGGCCGTATTTCGTGATTGGCAAAGACTCAAAGAAAAATCAGCTTGTTGTTTCAAACGATCCGAAAAGATTGCTTACAAAAAAGTTCGAGGTTTTTCAGGTAAATTGGGTGAGCAAGAAAACAAAATTTCCATTGCGCGCTCAAATTCAGATCCGTTATCATGCCGAGAAAATTTCTGCTATAATAAGAAAAAGCAAAAAGGGGGAGTATCGCATCGAAACAGCCAAGCCTTTGCGAGCGGTGACGAAGGGCCAATCGGCGGTTTTTTATAAAAACAGTGAAATTTTGGGAGGCGGAATAATTATATAAGACAAAAATATGGGAATACTCGATGATTATAAAAGCGATAATGAAGCAGCGGATGAAGAATCTTCCACGAGCGATCCAAGTGAGGCTCGCCGAAAACGCCTGGATATCGAACGACAAATTGTGATTTTGAAATCTGATCGCGGAAAAATTTTGCGGGAAGTCGAAGACCTTGAAATTCAGAAACGAAAATTCAAGAAAGAAGAGGAAAGGCTTCGCATAAATCGGGACGATCTTGAAAAAACGCTCAAGAAAAAAAGTACTGACTTGATGTTTTTGGAGGAGGAAATCAAAGGACTCAACAAAAAGCTGAAATCACTTTAGCAAAAAGAAATATATCTTCAACTGTCCTTGTGGTGCATCGCTGGGGCAGTTTTCTTTTTTCGTGGCTTTACAATTCAGAACAAATTGGCTATATTTATAATCACTGGATTTCATAAAATACCAAATACCAGATACTAAATTCTAGATACCAACCTATGACTGCCAACGAACTCCGCCAAAAATATCTCGATTTTTTCAAGGAAAAGGGGCATGCGATCATTCCTTCGGCGCCTTTGGTGCCGGAAAATGATCCAACGGTTCTTTTCACGACCGCCGGTATGCATCCACTGGTTCCATATCTCATAGGCGAAAAACATCCGCAAGGAAAAAGATTGGCCAATATCCAGAAATGTGTGCGCACGGGTGATATCGATGACGTGGGCGACAATCGCCATGATACTTTTTTTGAAATGCTCGGCAATTGGTCACTCGGCGACTATTTCAAAAAAGAAGCGATTGAATGGAGCTTTGAATTCATAACGGGGGAAAAATGGCTGGGGCTTGATCCGCGCCGGCTATATGTCACGGTTTTTGAGGGCGACGACGATGCCCCGCTTGATCAGGAATCGATCAATATCTGGAAAGAGCAATTCAAAAAAGTCGGAATAGACGCGGAAATTGCAGGTTCGGATAAAGAAGTGAGCGAAAATCACCGTATTATTCCTCTTGGGAAAGATGACAACTGGTGGGGGCCGGCGGGCGAAACAGGGCCGTGCGGACCGTGCACGGAAATGTTCTATGATGTTTCGCCGGAAAACGGACCACTTACCGGCAATTTTGAAAATTTAGTAAATAATTTCCGTCTACTCGAATTCTGGAACGATGTGTTTATGGAATACAACAAAAAGAAAGACGGGACTTTTGAGCGAATGGCGCAACAGAATGTGGATACGGGAATGGGTCTGGAACGAGTGGCTGTGATTGTGAGCGGTAAAGATAATATTTTCGATACGGAACTTTTTCAGCCGATTATCAGGAAAATAGAGGAGATATCAGGACAAAGCTACAAAGAAGACAGCAATTTATCTGCGATGAGGATAATCGCAGATCACCTAAGATCGGCGACCTTCATGATCGCAGACGGAGTCGTGTCGTCGAATGTTGAGCGAGGGTATATTTTGCGCCGCCTCATCCGGCGGGCAATCCGGCAGGGGAAAATTTTGGGAATTGAAAACAATTTCGCTGCCAAGATCGCCGAAGTTGTTATTTCTGAATACAAAGAAACCTACGGCGAACTTGTCCGCGAAACGGCCAAGATCACCGAGGAATTGAATCAGGAAGAAGTCCGGTTCCGCGAAACACTTGAAAAGGGACTCAAACAAATCAAGGAAACAATCGCTGAAAGCCGCAAAGAGGAGCAAATTTCCGGAGAAAAGGCTTTTTATCTTTTCTCCACTTTCGGTTTTCCGCTTGAGCTGACGAAAGAAATCGCGAGTGAACACGGCATCGCCGTTGACGAAGAAGGTTTCCACGAAGAGTTCAAGAAGCACCAAGAACTTTCTCGAACCGTCAGCGCCGGAATGTTCAAGGGCGGGCTCTCCGATGCGGGAGAAAACGCGGCGCGGTTGCATACCGCCACTCATTTGCTGCTTGCAGCGCTTCGGAAAATTTTGGGCGATCAGGTTCAGCAAAAAGGATCGAATATCACCGGCGAGAGGCTGCGCCTTGATTTTTCGCATGACAAAAAAATGACTCCGGAGGAAATCGCCGAAGTTGAGCATCTGGTGAATGAAGCGATCTCAAAGAATATCGAAGTGAAATGCGCCGAGATGACGCTTGAAGAAGCACAAAAATCGGGCGCCATCGGAGTTTTTGGCGATAAATATGGAGAAAAAGTGAAAGTCTATAGTATATACGATTTTTCAGTCGAGATTTGCGGCGGACCGCACGCGGCCGCGACGGGCGAACTCGGAAAGTTTAAAATCATGAAAGAAGAAGCTTCCAGCGCCGGAGTGCGCCGGATAAAGGCGACCCTTGACAAAATATAACAATCTGCTATAATGTACAATCGCGCTATAAATAGCGTTCTGTACCTTTTATAAGCTAAATTTGGCATCACAGACGGGGCGTTCAGTCTCGCCTGAAATATAGTTCTATCTTCTCGAGAAGGAGGTTTCACCATGAAACGGAAACGCGGTGTAGTTTTTGGGGTAGTGTTGGCCATGGTGATGGTGATGTTCTGGGCGTTCAGCGCTCAAGCCTTCACGATCACGGATCCGTCCAATGACGCAATCGGGACGGCCGTATTCGAAACCTACGGGATGAACGTGTACAATTATACCCCCGGGGCAAATTTGGGAGCCATTAAATTTTCCCTGTTCACCAATTTTCCCCAGGCGGGGACAACGGTGAATGGCAGCCCGCCGTGGACCGTGACTCCGGCGGATGTTTTCATCACTGAAACCTATTTTGGGAATCAGTACACGTGGGCAGTTCCGCTGGTTACTCACGGCAGTTTTTCGGCCGGCAGCATGTACGCAGTCGGGTCGTCTTTTACCTCGGACCACTTCGACCCTTCCGGCGGCACAGGCTACGTCTATAACCACAATGTGCCGGTGCAAATCGCCACGGTGGGCAACAACTATGGTTACTCCAGCTTTGCCGGCGGACCAGTAAGCTGGAATTCTCTGGGATCACCGGGCCTGCCCGACTGGCGGGTTGATGTGACCCTGGGTGTCTTCCAGGACGATCCCAACGGGGTCTATTCATTTCTCTGGGAAAAGCATTTGACAAGAAGGCCGGCAGGATGGTTGATGGTTATGCTATCGTGCACTATGTCAAGAGTGCCAGCAAGCCGACGAAACCAAGTTCAGGCGCTGTTTGTTATGGATTTTTAGCAAAAGGCGCCAAGTGGAAAGGAACACCAGAGAACTGGACGGTCGATCCGACAAATATCAGAGGACTTAACAGTGATGATATTCTTCAGAAAATGAGTGAAGATATTTCCACATGGGAAAGTGCGGCTAATGGAGCAAATATCTTAGGCTCAGGCTCCTTAGACGTCGCTTCAGCAACTTTAGGGAAAACATTGGATGGCGAAAATGAAGTTGAATTTGCCAGTATCGATAGCCCGGGAGCCATTGCCGTGACTTATATATGGGGAATTTTTGGTGGGCCGACTTTCAATAGGCAGTTGACGGAGTGGGATCAGGTCTATGATGATGCCGATTTCGATTGGTCTTTAGCTGAAACATCGGTGACTGGCAAAATGGACTTTGAAAATATCGCTACCCACGAACTGGGACACGCCGTGGGGATGAATGATCTTTATACTTCAAGCTGTTCAGCGCAAACTATGTATGGATATGCTGATTACGGAGAAACCAATAAAAGAAGTTTGGAATCAGGGGATATGGCTGGAATAAAGGCTTTGTATAAATAGGAAACGGTTGAGGACCCGGCTTGCCCAAAAAGTTCACCCTGTTAAATCGCTTTGCCTTTCCTAAAGTTTATTCAGGAAATCAAAAACACCCAGCCGCTCGCGAGAGGTTGGGTTGTTTTTTGCGTGCCGTGCAAGTTTGAAAGGCGATGAAAAAAAAATATAAATCCGTACGTATAAATTTGTATCCGGTTCTGCCGTTTTTTGGAAAGTATCACTTCTGCGACTCCTATGCCGAATTTGACACATTTTTGATTTTGTTGCAAAAACGACATCTTCCCCTTGACAAAAATTTATGTTTTGCTATTGTGCCTATTGGAACTTTACGGACGCCTGACACAGACGACCGGAAAAGGCATTTGCCACTGCTAATTTTTATAAAGGAGGTGAATAGTTCTTAAAACAGCGAAGTGGCAAATCCGAAAGC
This sequence comes from Parcubacteria group bacterium, assembly GCA_041661585.1. Taxonomy (GTDB): domain Bacteria; phylum Patescibacteriota; class Minisyncoccia; order Moranbacterales; family UBA11712; genus JAPLXD01. The sequence goes on along the minus strand of JBAZUC010000013.1, from coordinate 11,627 downwards.
GAAAGGATCAAACCAATCCCACACAAGTGCAAGGAGAGTACTACCATGAGGAAGATGTTAAGAAAGATCGCTCAAATCACGGGATGTGCAGTACTGGCCACCCTGTTGGTCGTCTCCGTGGCTATGGCGTGGCCGTCTTTGTCTTATGTCGACATCAACGGTTCGACCGTCGTCACTGACACCCACAACCAGTTTGGCGGTGGCGGAGTCGTGGTCCTGAATGACTACACGGCTCAGAAAACCGGGGTCAACGGAACCGCTCTCGGGTGGAATGCCCAGGGGGAAGGGATCTTCAATCAGCAGGCTGGAACTTCCCTGTACAAGCAATCCAGCAGCCCTTTCGGCAGTGCCGAGGGATCCGTCGGCAAGTTCAGCGAGCAGAAAGCCAAGGTCAACGTGGCGGGTCCGACCGCCCTGGCCTGTGCCGATCTCAACCAGGTCAACAAAGGCAGCCTGTTCACGATGGCCGGGCCGGGATCCACATTCACCCTGTCCTCTGACCTGCTGAAGCAGGACATGAACGGGTTCAGCCTGGGGAATGCTGGGCTCAAGCTCTCCCAGTATGCCGAGCGGAGCACCGCGTGGAGTGTTCTGGCGACCACGCCGAATGGGACTCCTAACCCGAACTTCACCCAAAACTGGGGGAATACTTACGCTTCGGCTGAACAGAAGAAGTTGACGGGCTGCCCCGGGGGCTTTGTCTCTGGGAGCGACACCGTCGGCATCAAAACCATCACGGGAACCAACTATGTGGCTTTGCCCGGGTACACCGCTGCCAACGGCTTCATGGGAGCCAACTTGAACGCCAACGCCTCCGGCAACGTGCCGACCACCCTCAAGGGGAGCGTGGACATGGGCTACAAAACCTTCGTGCTCAATGGTCCCACCTTGATCACGCAGCAGGGGAGCATCGTGGCGTCGGTCAAAGTGGTGAAGTGAAACAGTCCTAGGGCCAAGCCCTAGTGCGACATCCGGGAGGACTTCAGTGTTCTCCCGGCTTTTTTTACAAAATAAGCTTTATATAAAGGAAAAATAAGCAATTTTTCCGAGATGTGATAAATCAGGGAATAGCCCCTTGACAAAAAAGGATATGTTGCTATAATGATCTGTACTGTCGAAAAGCCATCGCGAGAAAAATTTCCAACGTGACGAGCTTTGCGGTCAGTAGCTTTTTGAAAAATCGCACTTAACATAAAAAATATCGGAAAGAGGGGGTGACTAAGCAGAGAAGGAGAAATATTCTAAAATTGGAAGATTGACAGGATTTTCTGAAACCAATATCACACCTTGAGAACCCTGAAGGAGGGAGCATCATGAAGAGATTTCTCGTTTTCGCAGCAGCTTTGTCTTTACTGATACCGGCGACTTTCGCCATGGGCGCCCAACAGGCTGGCGCCCAACAGGCCCAGGCCATCGTCGGTGTGGGGCAGACTTCGAAGGTCGAAGTCAACAATGCTGCTCCTACCACGAGCCTGACTTTCGAGGGGAGCACGAGCGCGCCGGCGCCGCAATACATCCAGCCTTCCCAAATTCCGCCGTTGCCTTCAGGCGTTGGGCTGCCCACTCCTTCGTTCACCCAATTGCCTGTGGGCAGCAATGTCCCCAGCATTGTTCGGGAGGTGTTCGCGATGCGGGAGGTGTTCGTCAGCAAAGCCCAATACATGCTCCAGAAAGCGGGCGGAGGCGGACGGCTTCTCCTGAACAGCAACACCGCGTGGGGCGACATCAATCTCTCCGATGTCAACGCAGCGAAAGAGATTTTGGTTCTCCCGGGCATGCCCCTGGTTCTTCCTGTGGCGGAGAGCTTCACGATGAAGGGCATTACGCCGGACACGATCAACAAGAAGAAGGAGCCCGTGGCCACCACGAACCAGTGTCTCTATGCGGGCATCGTCTATGGGTCGGCCGGCAGTCAGCCAAACTCCAGGCGGGTCCTCGTCGTCGAGAGCATGGGTTTTGATTCCGGCACCAGAAGCGACGTCGGCTCCCGTATGTTCGGTTTTGTCTTCGGTGGGGGGCAAGCGGGCGCAGGCGTCACCGGATCTTTCGGCTTCGGTCAGCGTCGCGATGGGGCATCCTATCGCGTTGAAGTTGATCCCTATGTCCATTTCTCCACCTACGAGGTGTCGGAAAAGCAGTACAAATACCTCAAGGAGTGGCAGATGGCCAACATGCGCGCCATTCAAGCCGGTGAAATGCAGAAGATGGCAGCTCCCGCAAAGACATCGGCTGTCAGCGAAGCTGAAGCCATCTTGAACCTCACGGAAGCGATCAAGGGAGCGACTGCGGTTTTGGAGAAAACCCAGATCGACAAGCTAAAGGCCGCCGCCACGGTTACCAAGAAGTAATCAGACCGCGGCGAACGAGACGCAGCCCACAGATATGGTAGATCCTTATCATTCTGTGGGCTGTATTTTTTTTGAAAAAATTTTCTAAGTCTGGACTTTTTTTCTTTTTCCAAAAACAGCCCTGTCATGCATGAGCATCGGAGCTGTTTTTTTGTATGGCCGGGCGGAACGACATGAAAACGGCTCAGAGAGTCTTTCCAAGTTATTCACATTTTGGAAATTTAGCCAATAAAAGCGAAAAGGAGTATAATGCAGGCAGGCATAAAATTAAAAAAACAAAAATTATGAAAAAATTTTGGACAATTGCGCTTTTGGCCGTATTCTTTTCCGGCCTTTCCCTCGCGCGCGCCGACGCTAAAACACTCTCTTTGCCGAAGCAAATCACCCACAACAAGTTCGGGTTCCTCTATGGCGGAGGGGAAGAAGGCAAGTTGATCAAAGAATATCATGCCGGCTGGGCTCGTCCGCACACAGGACCTTTCGTTTGGGGCGACATCCAAGAAATAGCGGAAGCTTCTTTTGATTTCTCCCGGACGGACGCGCTTGTCAGGGACCTTTCGAGAAAAAAGATTGGAATTCTGGCTACCCTCTGGCCGTTCGCCGAGTGGGACCAAATGATGCGGGATGACGCCCAAACTTGCAAAGTGTCCGACACTGACCAGTTTCTTCCGAGTGGAAAAGAAGGCAGCGTCGGTCTGCCCCAATACCGCTGCAATCCCTATGACTGGAGCGCCTACCGAAATTGGGTGCAAAACTTGGTTGAACGCTATGACGGCGATGGAGTCGACGATATGCCGGGGCTAAAATATCCGGTGAAATACTGGGAAGCGATGAATGAGCCGGACCTTGAAGGTTCCGCAACTCTTGATTTCTTTGTCGGGAATGCGGCTGACTATGGGGACCTTCTGACAACGACCTATTCCGCCGTGAAAGAGGCCGATCCGACGGCCAATGTTCTCATTGCCGGCGCGGCCAATGTTGACGATTGGAACCTCAATTTTTATCGGGCCGTGTTTTGGAGCCCGGCCGCCCGAAATTCTTTTGACATCGCCAATGTGCACTATATCTCGTCTGGCGATGTGTCGAGCCTCAACGTCGGACCATACAAAGAAATGCTTGCGGAATTCGGTCTTGATTCAAAGCCGCTTTGGGTGACGGAAGCCGAAATGATGATTTCAGGTGACAAGAAAGAAAACGCGCGTCAGCTTTCTGCCAGCACGAAAGAAGCGCTCCGGCAAGGCGCCAGTCGGATATTTTTCACCCGTTTCAGTCTGAACGCAGCCAAAGACTATGGCGATTGGGATTTGTACTCCCGGAAAATTTATCGGAATATGTTCAAAAAGAAGTGGGCGCGGTGATTTTTTGGCGATAGGAAATGAACATCTATACAATGGGCTGAATACGACAATCTTTTTGTTTATTGTGGCTGGCATCATGGCTTTGATTGGATCAATCGGCCTGTTTTTTTATCAATGAAAAAGAGCGCAGATGATCATGCGCTCTTGTCGGCGGGAAAGTCAGTTCCTCCATCCTATTTCCCTCCGCAGATTTGTTCCAAGGCTTTTATCTCGTTGCCGAGATAAGTCAGGGCTTCGGCACCAAGATGTTAAATTGTCCATCGCTCGCGAGCAGCGGGGTTGTTGTTTTTTCTGCGAAATGATAAACTGACGGATACTCAAATACAATCTTATGAATGATGATTTGAATATTTTCTTGGAAAAATTCGATATATCGGAGAAGGACTTTGAATCCACAAATTTGAAGTGGGAAGATCTGCGATCCATAAAAGAAGATTACAAAAAAATCAGAAAAGAACTGGATCTTATCGCAAGATATATTGAGGAAAAACTGCATACCTTGGACATCGTGCATTCAGTCAGATACAGGATAAAAGACTCCGAACATCTTTTGGCCAAGATCATAAGAAAGAAAATTGAGGATCCGGAGCGCGAGATCACGATCGACAATTATAAATCTTCAATAACGGATCTCATCGGAATAAGAGCCATTCATCTGTTCAAGGAAGACTGGGTGTTTATTCACAAATTTATAAAGGATAGTTGGGATTTGCAAGAGCAACCTTTCGCTTATATCAGGGAAGGAGACGCGGGTCCTTGTGTTGAGGAATACGAAAAGTATAAATGCAATGTCAAATTGCATCCCCATGGCTACAGGTCGGTTCACTATCTGATCCAGGCAAGACCCGGCAGGGATCCCTATATTGCTGAAATACAAGTCAGGACTATTTTTGAAGAAGGATGGAGCGAAATAGATCATACGATAAAATATCCCAACAACATTGTCAATCCGCTGCTCAACAAATTTCTCGATACATTCAATGTGCTGGCCGGAAATTCCGATCAGATGGGATCTTTCGTGAGGCGCTTGAAAGACGATTTGCTGAAAGGCACAGAAAAGATTGAAGAGTATGAGAAATTGACCGAAAAGAATACGGAAATAATCAATGATCTGCAGAAAAGAATCGCGGGAACCATTGGCGAACTCAATTCCAAGATCCGAAATGCCGAATCAAAAATAAATGCTTTGGTTTCTGATGGAGTCGCTGTGGAACCATTCAAGAATATTCTTAGCGAGGCGAGGGTCAAAGCCTCAAAATTTGAGTTGATGATGGCCGCCAATCCTCATGAAGCGGCAAATCTTCTCGAATCAGCCGAACAAAAACTGGAACGATTGGAAAAGTTGCTTGAGATGATTCTCGAAGAAAACAATAGTGCCAATGATAGTAGTGAAGAAGAGGCGGCTATTTCTTATAAAAGGAATATTGATCGTTTCATCCACAACTTGAAAACCATAGCAGAGCTGGAGGGAAGCATTGTGCAAAAAACGCTGACGGATGTGTCTGGGCAGGCTGATTCAGGGGAAAAAATTGAAAACGCGGTCAACGAGATCAGCAGTCGAAACGGATTTGCAAAATTTCTTATCGGACCGAAATACAAAGGCATCAAATCTTTAAATGTCGAGATAGCTGCAAACCAAGCCAGGATCAAGATTCTGGCTGACGCAGCGAATCGGATAACTGATCCGGCCATGAAGTTTGTATTTCAAAAGCAAATTGGTCTGTTCACTCGCGAGAACAACAAGCTGCGAGTGTTTGTTGCCAAAAGAAAGCGAAGCGCAAGTTTGTTCGGATGGGCAGTGAAACCATTCAGATAAAAGAGCCTCGTCTCATCGGCGGGGTTGTTTTTTTGATTGTTTTTTGATAGAATATTTCAAGTTGAAGCGACGTTGCGAATTGCGCTCTTTTTCTATTCGTTTTGCTTTGTCATTTCCAATTCATATGCCGTTGTAGCCGGTGAAGCAATATATAGTCGACTACTTTCTTGTGGAGAAATAGGTTGACTAATTTTGGCGATAGTTTATAATTTTGTTATAAACTATCAACGATGGATAAAATAGACTGCAATACGCTAAAAAATTTATATACGAAAGAAAAGAAGTCAGCAGCGAATATTGCCAAAATTTTTGATTGTTCTGAAAATAAAATAAATTATTGGTTGAAAAAAAATAAAATTCCAAAGAGATCGGTGAGTGAGGCGATGTACGTCAAAAACAATCCCAATGGTGATCCTTTCAAACTAAAGCTTCCAAGAAATATTGCTGACGCGCAATTATTCGGTCTTGGCATAGGACTTTATTGGGGTGAAGGAACCAAAGCGAGTAAGAACACAGTGAGGTTGGGGAACTCGGATGCGAAATTATTGAAAATATTCATTGCTTTTCTCATAAGATTTTTCGGAATAAAGAAGGAAGATTTGAGATTTCATTTGCATATTTTTACTGATATAAGAATTGACGAGGCAAAGAGATACTGGATTGAGGAGTTGAATATCAGTGAAGAACAAATTTATAAACCATTTGTTTCAATAACCGGATCTATCGGCACATACAGAAAAAAAAGTGAATACGGTGTTATGACTGTTTATTATGGGAATACGAAATTGAGGAACAAGCTAGTTCATTTAATTGAAGAACAGGTAAGTAATAAGCCGTTGTAGCTCACTCGGCAGAGCAACTCCATGGTGGGTCATTAAGACTCCTGCCCACGGTCGGAGCAATCCGGTCGCGAATCCTGAATAACGGTCAAAGTCCATTTTTATGGAGTAGACCGTGGCGACACTCTCGCCCGAACGACTGACAAAGGTCTCCTTCTGGGAGAAATATACAGTCTAATCCCCATATAAGTTTTCAATGAAATTGGGGTGTAAATGAAGGAGTAGGCAAGCGGTTCGAATCCGCTCAACGGCTCAAGGATAATTTTTTAATCAAAACAATATGTCCGGAAAAAAAATATCGATATTTCTGATTGTGCTGATTTTGATTGTGGCTGGTTTTTTGATGTATCGAAGCCAGAAAAATAAGAAAAATCAAAACGTGCAGTCATCCGCGACGCAGTCGTCTCTCAACGATTCCGCAACGGGAGAAAACAGCGCAAGCGACAGTGCCAGCGCGGTTGACGCGAATTTGGATCAGGCCGATCAGGACTTCGACGCGCAATGCACAAGCGGGGAATGGGTGAAAATCGCCGACGTGGCGGGAGATATGACGACAATTCAAGGAACAGTGCAATCGGTTGATCCGGAAGATGACGCGACCAAGGCCTTCAAAAGTTATCGCAATTATATTGACAATGGAAAAGAAAAAATCGGGCTTGTTGACCCGAACGTGAAATCGGAAGAAGATGACAGCAATCTTGATTTCTTTCAGACCAGGGAAGTGGAAGTTCAGGGAGTGCTCGGCCAAGGTGTGGCGAAAGAAATGAAAGTGTCCCAGATCCGGTGCGCGGGAAAAGAAACGGACAAAAGCGCGTCGGACAATCGCGCCAAAATTTTGAATTACATCTCGGCGAATATAAGCTCGATTGCTCCGGAAAAAGCGCCGAAGCAAAAATGGGTGGCTTCTTCGGTGATTGTTCTGGATGAAAAAGATTTTTATGTGGATTATTATGACACAATTGAAGACGACGAAAACAGTGATCTGGAGCTGGATACGACGCACAGAGTCCTGTTGGAGATGAATTCCGGAGAGAATGGCAAATTTAATGCAAAGGTGCTAGCCTACTGGGTCCCGGGCGAAGAAGATTTCATGCTGAAACAAGGGAAAGACAAATTTGAAAATATCGATGAAACAACTTTGCCTTCCTATTCATATGATTCCGATGACAATTCCTGGTCGAGAGACTAGACAAAAATTATAAATTAATTTAATCCGAAATATTATGTCGCAAGAAAATCTCATCAAACTCAAATGCGAAGTTTGCAAGTCCGTGAACTATCACTCCACTCGCAACAAAAAGAAGATCAAAGAAAAGATTGCGCTCAAAAAGTTTTGCAAGAAATGCCGCAAACACACGCCGCACAAAGAATCGAAGTAGTTGTTATTGGGGGGAAATTGGGAGTGTCGGTTAATGGTAAACCACGGGCCTCCAGATCCCGTACTAGAGGTTCGATTCCTCTCACTCCTGCCAGAATCATAAAATTTAGTATGACAAAAAACTGGAAAAAACAACTCGAAAAAACCAGTGGCAATTTGACCACGAATGAGTATATGCCGAGCGACATAAAAAAGGTGCTCTTGGAAGAGGACGTTTCTCTTCGGCATAGGCTATCTTTTCAGGCGACGAGTTTTCCAAAGTCGCGAGGTATTCTTGGAAAATTAAACGGACTCAACATTTTGGAGGGACTGCAAAAAATGCGCAAGAAAGATTGCCTAACCGTATATCGAGCCGTGAGGTTTCCCACCTACAAAAGAATGCACGAAGTGTTGAGTAAATACGGCTGTGCCATTCCTAACTATGAACAGGAGAGAATTTTGGAATTGTATAACAGCAAAAAATATCAAGCCAAAAGAAATAAAATCAAAAAGGACAAAAACTTTTGGGTTGTGCCCCAAGAAAGAGTTGTACCAGGACTACCGATGTTTGCCTTGGTCAATGATGCTCTCCAAATTCATCACGCTTTTCGAGGAAAGAAAGACGAAGTGGCAATAACAGTCATCCATATTCCATATAAGCTCTTTGGAAAGAAAATAAAGTTGATTGCCAATCCTGCTATTGATTTGGACTATGACAATCGCGAGAGAGATTGCGAGATTACGGATTTCATCAAGAATGGCGGCGGGATTGTCGATTTCGATTACAACACTCTCCGAGCACGAGGAATTGATTTGCATGAGGTATTTGCCAAGAATCTGCCATGGACTTTGAATGAAATGAATGAGTTGGGCATCAGCCAAGAGTTTTTCCTCTTGGATATTTACGAAATGCAAGAAAAAGAAAAAAAGATAACCAAACAACTATTTGCGGATTCTGATTTACTGAATAAAAACCAATACTTCCTGCACGGGTTCTTCGGCGACCAGAATATCTTTGCCAGGCGAGAATCAAAGTACCTGCCTTTGAAATGCCAAAAGATAAGCCTAAAGAAATAATCCTATGCGCATTAAATTTATTTGCCTAAATCTCTGGCTGGGCGGGAAATTGTTCGACCCGATTTTGGAATTTATCAAAAAAGAAAACCCTGACATTCTGGCTGTTCAAGAAGTCTATGATGCAGAAGATGAAAGCTTGGAAGCGAGATTTCGTTCAATGGAGGTGATAAAAGAAAAATGCGGATTCGAATATCAATTTTTTTCCGCCACTTGCGACGCCGTTTTGCCAGAAGGAAAAATTCCAGTGGGGAATGCTATATTTTCCCATTTTCCAATTGTTGAATCCAACACCATATTTTATCATTCCTCTTTTCGGGAAGTTGATAATTATGAAAATCCTGGCGGTGATTATTCTCTCACACCTAGAAATATCCAACATGCCCTCATAAAAGTAGGAGAAACGGAACTCAACATTTTCAACACTCAAGGCGTATGGGGAAAAGACAGCGAGGATAATGAGAATAGGCTGAAAATGAGCAAGGCGATAGTCGAAGCAGTCAAGTGTAAGCAAAACGCTATTCTATGTGGAGACTTCAATGTATTCCCAAATACCGAAACTATTCGGAATATTGAAAAGCACTTAAAAAATATATTCAAAGATGAATTGGAAACCACTTTTAATGTGAAACAAAAACCCAATCCTATTTTTGCTAATTTCGTTGTAGATATGATTTTTGCCAGCAATGACCTGAAAGTTATCGACCACTATGCCCCAAATGTTGATGTTTCCGACCATCTGCCGTTAATCGTAACTTTTGAAGAATAGCCCAAAAAAATGAAAAGATTTTTTCTCTATTTTCTTCTGTTTTTGTTCATTGCCGGCTTGGCCGTGCTGGCTTTTGGCTTTTATAACGCGAAAAGAGTCCGCGCATGGGCCGGAGCGGCGGCAGAGATAAGGTCGCAGCACGATGTTTTCACAAAAGAAAACAACATAGAATCCCGATTTGACGCAAGCGGAGGAAAAAAAATGGAGGAGCTCAAGACAGAACTTGCCAGTTTTTCGACGGATCTCGATGCTATAGTCAAGGAAACCCAAGCGGCGCAAAAAGAAATTGATGGATTGAACGGATCGGTGGCGACGAAATCGGTGCGCGTCCAAATCGATGAATATTTTCAGCAAAGCGGGGAACAAGCGAAAAACATGGCAAGCGTCGTGAAATTCATGAGACAGCTCTTTGAAGTTGCGGTTATCTTTGATAGAATAAAGGCGGACTCAACACTCGAAGAAATCCAAAAGATGATAGGCGAGGCGAAAGCCAGGAGCGGTGAGATCGATATCGGACTGTTGCCCAAAGAAATGAAAGATTCGGGAGACGCGCTCAAGTCTGCGACGGATGCATTTTTGGCGGCGATGGAGCAAGCAGCGGCGGGAAGCGTCGAAGGAAATGACGCGCTCAACGCGAGCTACGCGAATTTTTCTCAAAAGGAGAACGAATTTTTTTCCGGCGCGAAAAAATATATCAGCTTGCTTGAAAATCTTGATCCTTTGCAAAAAAAAATAGACAGTGATTTGCTTGTTCTGCAAAGAGTGCGGTTCAGCGTGAAGTAAATTATTCAACTCTGCATGCCAAAAAGAAAAACTATAATTTGGATCATTATCGGAGCACTTGTGCTGATTGGCATAGTGTATTTTGCGTTTCTGCGAAAACCGAAAGTCCAGTACAATACCGCCGAAGCAAAGAGTGGAAATTTGACGGAAACGGTTTCGGTGACGGGAACGCTGAAGGCCAATGACACCCTCGTGCTGAATTTTGAAACGACCGGCCGCGTGAGATCAGTCAATGTGAAAGTCGGCCAGAAAGTCGGGAAAGGGGACGTGATCGGATATCTTGACGACGCCGGACTTCAATTTGCCCTTGACCAAGCTAAAGCCAATCTGGAAAAGGCGCAGGCGGATGCCGGAGCGAATTTTGACACGATTCATAGCGCCGAAGTGGGAGAAAGTAACGCCCAAAAATATCTTGATGACACGGAAAGTCTCAACAAAAGAAGTATCACGGCTGCCGAGCAAAAAGTGAGCGATACAAAAAAATATTTTGAAGACGCGCAAAGTTACTATAACAAAGTGAAAGAAGACAATGGCGCGGACAGCTCGACCACCAAATCGGCCAAACTCACGCTTGATACGGCCGAAGCCAGCTATGAACAAGCCAAAGATGCTCTCGATGTGGCTGATCAAACGACTGATCTTTCCGAAACTTCCGCCCAAAATTCTCTCGATACGGCCAAAGCGACACTTGCCGCGTCAAAATCCAAATACGTGGCAGCTTCAAAGGATGCGACAGTAGCCAGCTATGAAGCGGCGTATCAAACAGCGCTCGTGAATCTTGACAAGGCCGTGCTTCGCGCGCCCGCGGGTGGCGTGATCAAAGAGGTGAACTACAAAATCGGAGAAGTTCTTGGCTCGACCGCGACGACATCTTTCGCCAAGATGATTTCCTATGACTTTGTTCTCGAAGCGAAAGTTTCCGAATCGGATATTGCCAAAATAAAGTTGGGTCAAAAAGCCACTCTCACTTTTGACGCTTTCAGTCCGGATGAAAAATTCACGGCGTCGGTTGTTTCGATTGATCCTTCGGCCACGGTTGTTCAGGACGTGGTTGACTATATCGTGAAATTTGCGATGGACAAAGACGATTTGCGCCTCAAAGATGGTATGAGCGCCGATCTGGATGTTCTTACTTTTGAGAAAGACAATGTTCTCATGATCCAGGAACGGGCGATAAAAGATATTGACGGGAAAAAGATCGTGCAAATTCTTGAAAAAGGAAACCCGGTCGAAAAAGAAGTGAAAATGGGAGCGAAAGGCGACGGAGGAATGATCGAAATCGT
>JBAZUC010000012.1:0-16868 GCA_041661585.1 Parcubacteria group bacterium | reverse complement strand
GAAAGAATATCATCAAAAAAGCTTGTCCGGAAAGAGAGCCAAGTTCAAAGTGAAAATGACTCTCGTGCAAGAAAAAGACTTGCCGGAGCTGAATGATGAGTTCGCCAAAAGCATGGGAAATTTCGAGAATCTCGAAGCTTTGGAAAAAAGCATTTCCGAAGGGATTGAAATGGAGCACAAAAAAAAGAACGAGGAAAAATGGCGCGCGGACACGGTCGAAAAAATCGCCGCTGAAAGCCAGATTGACCTTCCTGAAATCCTCGTTGAGCAGGAACTCGAAAAAATGATGACGGAACTCGAACAAAACATCGCCGGAATGGGACTCGCACTTGACGCGTATCTCGAGAATATCAAAAAATCCAAGAGCGAGCTCACAAAAAGCTGGCAAGAAGCAGCCGAAAAGCGAGTCAGAGCCGCGCTTGTTCTCAAAGAAATCGCCGCATCCGAGGAAATTTCGGTTCCGGCAGGAGAAATTGAGGAAGAAATGAACCGGGTTATGGCGTATTATAAGAGTACGGGGGATATGGAGAAAAATATTGATATGGAAAGGCTGTATAATTACACAAAAGGAGTGCTGACGAACGAAAAAGTGTTCAAATTTTTGGAAAATTTATAATTAAAACAGACGATTATGCTGCAAAACCAATTTCTCATTCCCACCGTCATTGAAAAAACCGCTTACGGAGAGCGGGCATATGATATATATTCGCGTCTTTTGAAAGAGCGGATAATTTTTCTTGGCGGCCCAATTGATGATCACACGGCCAGCGCCATCATCGCCCAGCTCCTCTTTTTGGACAGCCAAGACAGCAAAGCTGATATTTTGATCTATATCAACTCCCCAGGCGGATCCGTCAGCTCGGCGCTCGCGATATATGACACGATGCAATACGCGAAAGCCGATGTTTCGACAATTTGCGTGGGTCTCGCCGCTTCAGCGGGAGCCTTGCTTCTCGCCGCCGGAAAAAAGGGAAAGAGATTTTGTCTTCCCAACAGCGAGATCCTCATCCATCAGGTGATGGGCGGCGCCCAGGGACAGGCCACGGATGTTGCGATCCACGCCAAGCATATCGTGAAGATGAAGGAAAAGCTCAATGAAATTTTGGCCAAACACACCGGGCAGAAGATCAAAAAAGTGCAGGAAGACACCGAACGCGACTATTTCATGAGCGCGCAAGAGGCAATGGAATATGGGATAGTGGATAAGATTATAAAATGATTCTGAAAATAAAAATAAGCCCCAATTAAGGGGCTTATTTTTTTATTCAACCACCATTGCGATGAGATTTCTGCGTCCGAAAGCGAAGGCTTCCGCCTTGGTCGGCATATAGATGTCAAAGTGGTTGGCTTTGATCGCGCCGCCACGGTCTTCACAGACATAGGTTCCCATCCCGTCAATTTCTATTTTCGTTCCCATCTGGTACTGCTTGGGACAAGCGAGTGTATGGTTTGCTTGAACCTTCGCACCGCTGGCCGTGATTCCGTCGGACTTTCCGCATTCGTCGGCCGCTGCGGTATATGCCGAGGCATTCACAACGAAGCTTCCCTTGGGCAATATGAAATTTCCCGAAAGCAGCTTGTTTTTGTACATTTTTGAATATTGTGCATTGCCAACTTTCGGAGCATAGAGAGCAACCAGAAAGTTGTCACTGAAAGTATTTGTCTTTTTTGTTTCCAATATTTGTTTGCTATTTTGGTTTGAGTCAACATTCGCTCCGATCGTCGCCACCGGAATAGCCAGAGCAACAATCGCAGCAAGAATCAGCGAGGCCAAAATACGCATTGTATTGGATAAATTGTTAATGTTGGGTCCTTACTTCAGGCATACAAAAAAGCCCTTTTCAGGACCTAACGAACTAGTGTAGCACTTTTTTGCGAGAAAGTCAAGGGCGCGTGAAACAACCCGTTTTACTGTGAAACAATGAACTTTAGACAGTATTCGACAATTATTTTCCTGCCAAGTTACAATTGACTTCTACAGCTTCTTTATTTCATCTCCTTGACGATTTGGAGAAATAATTATAATATGAATTAGCTTTCAAGAAGCCACTTTTTGTTTTGGAAACAGGCAATGTCGCGGATGAAAGCCAATAATAAACCTAATATTTCAAACAGAATGGAAAAAGTTCAGAAATTCAACGCGAGTGTTCGTGCGTCCATGAAGATGCCTTCTCTCAACGCGGGAGATATTGTCAAAGTTCACCGAAAGATCAAAGAAGGAGAGAAAGAAAGAGTCCAGGTATTCGAAGGAATCGTCGTTTCCGTCAAAGGAAAACAAAGCTCTTCGCCGATGGCCACCATCCGGCGTGTCTCTCTTGGAACAGGCGTGGAAATAACCGTTCCGATCCTCTCGCCGGCGATCGCCAAAATAGAGATCGTGAAGCAAGCCAAGGTACGGCGGGCAAAGCTATACTATCTGCGCGGAAAGGGAATGCGCATTTCAAAACTGAAAACAAAAGAATTGGAAAAGTTTGTGGTGGAGGAAAAAGAGAAAGAACAGGAACCAGAAGAAAAAATATCCGAGCCGAAAGCTGAAGAAATCGTTTCTCCGGAAAAAGAGACCGAGAAAAAATAGATTCCGCGGATGTGGTGGAATTGGTAGACACGCAAGCTTGAGGGGCTTGTGGCCATTAGGCTGTGGAGGTTCAAATCCTCTCATCCGCACCTGAACGGACGATTAGCTCAGCTGGTAGAGCGCTTGCTTTACAAGCAAGATGTCGCAGGTTCGAGCCCTGCATCGTCCACAGGCGGAAAAGGGGTCGGGAAAACGGGAGTTTTCCCGGAGTGGAAGTATTGAAACCTTACGGTTTCAAGGAGCGAAGCGACAAAGCCGGGCTAGCTCAGTGGTAGAGCAGAGGACTGAAAATCCTTGTGTGCCCAGTTCGATTCTGGGGCCCGGCACAATAATAGGCTAAAACTGCGCAATAGCGGGTATCGTATAGCGGCTATTATATTACCTTGCCAAGGTAGAGATACGGGTTCGACTCCCGTTACCCGCTCACGAAAAGAAAAATCCCTCTAAAGGGATTTTTCTTTTGGAAAATTTTCAAATTCAGCAGATGGCTGGTTTTCGAAAAAGTATTTTTCGTCGCCCTGTCCGATGAATCTGATTGAAACGGCGTGAAGAAGCATCCGCGGCGCGGATATTTTTTTGAATTCTTTGAAAGTATATTTTTTGTCCCCGACGATCGGATGGCCGATGGAATGAAGATGAACCCGGATCTGGTGCATTCGTCCTGTTTTTGGTGAAACTTCGAGAAGTGAATATTTTTCAAATTCTTTTTTTACTTTATAGAAAGTGAGGGAATACCTTTCTTTCCGCACGGATATTTTTCCTCGCACGAGTGCTTGCTTGCGAAAATCTTTTTTTGACCGGCCCATCTCGCCTTCGACCCGGCCTTCTTTCACTTTCAACTTTCCGTGAACAACCGCCAAATATTTTTTTTCAATTTTTCGATTTTTGAATAAGTCTTTCAAATATTCAAAAGCTTTTTGATTTCTCGCAACAATCATCACGCCCGATGTTTCTTTGTCGAGGCGATGAACAATCCCCGGACGAACCTCCGGATCATCGCCGACATTCTTGATCTCGGGAAAAATTTCGAGCAAAAAATCAACAAGCGTTTTCTCGCTTGTGCCAACCCCAGCGTGAACAGCGAGTCCGACCGGCTTGTCCACGACGATAAAATCATTGTTTTGGAAAATAATCTTTGGCATTGTGCCGGGGAGAGGACTTGAACCTCCATGGGATTGCTCCCGCCAGCTCCTAAGGCTGGTGCGTCTGCCATTTCGCCACCCCGGCGAATTTACTTTATATTATCAAATATAGTCTCATTGGCATATATTTCAACTGCGGAAACCATACTATTCAATATAGTAAATTATTGGGGAATAATCAAGCGTGAAACAGGGAAATATCCATTGTTTCACAGGGATCAATTTGTATTGACAAACTTGTAAAATGGTGATATAATGACCCGATGCTCTTGGAGCGTCAAATGAGGGAAATAAAGCCCTCTTTGGGGGCTCTTTAAAAAATTGAGAATAACGAGGTGAGTCATGTTAGGCGAAAAGACGGGGAAATATTTGGGCGATATGGCGATGGGTGCGGTGTTTATCAACACCTTCAACGATATCCGAAAAATCCTTACTTCGGATGAATACAAGGAAATGCGGGGTGTACTGCTCCGCCATGCGGGTCATCTCTTCAGCATAGGTTTGGCAGACGAAGCCGGCTTTATGGTCCGCACCGCCAAGGCCTTGACCCCGGCGGAGTTCAGAAGATTGACCCGTTTCTATTCACTCCGATCTCCAAAGGAACGAACGAAGTTTCGATGCAGTGTTGCTGCCATAGATTTTATTGAAGAAAAGCACACTGTTACCACCGGCACCGGGGCAAAAAAAGTGACGGATGAATTCACCACTCTGAAAGATCCCGCCCACAACCTTCTCAAGATGATTGCTTCGTCCAAACTGACGGACACTGAAAGGGAGGAAGTCTGCAACGGGCTTGGCCTTTTCGACTTTCCTTTCGATCCGAAGGACGTTGTGGCATGGATTGACAGCACATTGACTGCAGCGGGTGGTCATATTGACACGTTGCGGCTAAAAATGGACGCTGCATTCGCTCCGTCGATTCCCCCTGCCAACGCATACTGGTTCACAAGATTTTTCTACTGGATAAAAAATCTTTAGGAGGTCAATTATGGGTGATTTTCTGCAAAGCATAGCAGCATTCGTTGCTTCCCTGTTCACAAACATCAACGCTGAAGCTCAGCGCACCAAAAATGCGCTTGTCATTACCTTCCTCGGCGCTGCCTCCGTTTACCTGACCCAACTGATCTTCGACAATATGAACCTGACCATGACAATCGCGATCGCTTGGGACACACTTATCCTCTGGAAATGGTTTGATGTCCGCCGCATGGTTGTGGCTGCCGGGGTCGGAGAAACCATCGAGAAATTGGGCATGACACCGCCTCCCGGCGCGACTGAAGTCGTCGGAAGGATAGAGGTGCCCAAACTGAACGTCCTCTTTGACCTCTACATCTCAGTGGCACTCTATGCTGTTTTCTGGATGCATGTCATCTGTTTCTTTGCCCCTTTGTTGTCCCTACGGGAATATCCCTGGTTCGGTGTTTTCCTCCTATTCGGCGGAACGGCCTACCTCATAATGTATCCCAAAGGAGCCATCCTTCGGAAAACTCTCGTATGGGGCATTGTGATTGCGCTGATCCTGATGTTTCTGCGATTGATTTCTCCAGCCGGATGGATCAAGGGCATCGGCTTCGATCCCTTTTGGGCGATGCGGGTCAACGCTACGGACAAAGCTTTGGCGGAAGTGCTCCAGGAACAAGACAAGGTCCAAGATGCTCTTGGCAGCAAACGTCTCAAGGGTATTCAACAAAAAGTAAAAGAGCATAAGCCGTTGAGCCCCGAGGAAAAAAGATTACTCAATGACAAGAACCAGGGGCTTTTGCAAAAAGCCATCGGGCCTCTCGGATCCTCGGGAAAAACCAATAACAATATCTACGGTCAAATTGACCCTTTGCTGGATATCGATATTTCTGCCAGCAAAAGAGCGGATGCTACCGGTAACGATATCGTCGTGGCACCGGGAGGATGCGCGACATTCAAGTTTTTTGTCAAAAATCCACCCTCCGGAACCAAGAGGGAGTCGGTTGTGATTCGAATCACCTTGAAACCATCTGCAAGCAAGTATCTCTACTTCACAGTTAACGGAAGGAAGTACGAGGCTTTCTTGGATGGGTTTGGGAGAAAGAGTCTCGGAATTACATCCGATATGTTGACGGATATCAATACCCTCACCTTTGAAGGGGACAGCAACTTGATTATCAATGGGAAGGAAAACATGACCGTCGCAAAGTCATAAAGAAGAGCTTTGAAAAACCCCGTGCGAGGCAACGTTTCGCGCGGGGTTTAATTTTGCAAAAATTTAAGATATTCTCTACGGCTGATAAGAGGAGTCCGGACCGGAATTCGTGGTCGTTCCCGCATCATTCATCGGGGTCAATGAACCATTTATCAATTCAAACTTTCTTCCCTGCTGATCTATAAAGACTCTGTTTCCGGTTTTTGGATTTGAGCCGGTGCCAAGCCATTCCGTTGTGTTGGTTGGAGCCGTCGGGCTGGTGCTGGACCATGAGCTTGATTGGCTCGAGGTTGGAGTCGAACCTGTTCCGAAAGACGCGCTCCCACCGTTCAAAAACATATCCACAGTGTAAACAACCACAAGCCCGATGAGCCCGATAACGACTCCCAAGATCGACCATGTCATCTGCTTTTTGGCTTTTTCTTGCGCCGTATCATCGCCCGCGGAAAAGAAATACATCATTCCGCTCACCAGAAAACTGATGATCGCCAGAAAACCGAAAATAGCCAAAAGCCAGTTTGTGAAATTTGAGACGATGCTGGTCAAATCCCCGCCAGGCAGTCCGACATTCGTCGGCAGCGCAACGCCTTGCGCGTTCGCGAAGCATGCAAAGCAAAACATCGCGACAATTCCAGAAAATAAGCTTATAGAAATATTTTTTTTCATATATTTTGAAAATGTTTATTTTTCTAAATAACAGAACTCCCCATAAACAAATAATTCACTGCGTAAATGACAATCAGGCCTGCCAATCCGACCAGTACGCCCGTGATGGAGTATATCATCGCCCGCTTGGCTCGCTCCTGCGTATCTTCGTCTCCTGATGAAATAAGATAAATTATACCGCTGATAACAAAGCCAATCACGGCCACAAATCCGAAAATAGCCAGCAGCCAAAAAGCGATATTGGATATGATAACGCTCAATTGCGTTTTTGGAAGATTTGTACCGTCGTATCTGGATACAACCCATTGCCCAAAAGCTGTTTGCGCCGAAGCTATCCCTAAAACAAATAGCGATGAAGCGGCGGAAGCAATTTTCACCAGATGTCTTTTTTGTTTTTGCATTTTTTTTGATTAAGTTTTTAGGCTGATTGGATTATACCATATTTTTTTTGCAAACAAAACCCCGCCCCGATGTACATCGGGGCGGGCTTAAAACTCGAGTTTCAATTTATGTTCTAGAATTGGTTTTGAGCGCCAAGAAGCTTCTGGGCAGCGAAAAGGATGACTAGTCCCACAAGACCCACGATAACGCCCGTGATGGAATATATCATCGCCCGCTTGGCTCTGGCCTGCGCGTCCTCATCTCCGGCAGCGACAAGATACAAAATTCCTGAAATAACGAAACCAATCACCGCGACAAATCCGAGAATTGCCAAGAGATAGAACATTACATTCTGGATGATGCTGAAAATGGACGCTGACGGCAGATTCGTTCCGCCCGGCGGATTGAACTGCGCCAGAGTTGCCAGCGGAGCCAGAAATAATCCAGAAATAATGTGCGTCGCAACTATTTTTATTTTTCTTTTCATAGTTTCACCTCCCTTCTGTTATTTAAATAAAACAAAATTATCCTCCAAGCAATCTGGTCACCTGGTTGGCAATGATGAGCGCAGAAAGGGCGACCACAAGGCCCAAAATGGAATATTCGGCCGTTTTCTTTCCGAGTTCATATCTTTCTTCTTCGCCGACGGCGGTGAACATCCAAATCGCTCCAATCACCATTGATATTATAGCAAGAAATCCGACAATCGCCAAAAGAAGTTTCAATATATTCATGAGAATCTGTTGCAGCGCCGAACCGGGATTGTTGCCGGAAAGAACCGCTTTGATTTCCTGATAGAAAAGGGGAGCGGCCAGCACGATCGCCAGTCCCGCGATGGCACAAATGAGAGTTTTCTTCGCCCGCTCGGTCGTCTCTTTTGTCCCGCCCGAAACCATATACATTATGCCTCCAATGATGATGAAAATCACGGCGATCGTTCCGGCGATTCCCCGGAGATAACTCATGATGTTTCCCAAAACCCCTTCGATGGAATCCACGCCAAGCGGATTTCCGAAACCGGAGGATTGATTGCCGCCACCCGCAGGACTTCCCGCCGCTGGATTTCCTGCGTTTGTTCCGCCCAGGATTTGCTGCTGGGCGGCTGAAGGACTCCCGCAGCAATATGCTCCGTTTGTGGTTCCCCAGCATGACCCGATGTCGCCAAGCCCAGCGTCGCTACAAGGATTTGCCCTGCATACTCCGCCATATTTGTTGCAATCAGCCTCTGTGTAGGCAAGTACCGAATGAAAACCAATAGCAACAAATACAAAAGCTAGCATAAAAATAAAAAATGTTTTTTTCATGTTTATTTTATCTAAAAAATTATTTTATGGATCTATGGGCTCGTAATATTGGTACACCTTTTCAAGACAAGATGGAGATGCGGCAGCAATAACTCCAGATTCAATAGCTTCATATTCAATGGATCCCTTTTCCCCGCCCGGAAGATTCATTTCGGCATATCTGTATTTTCCATTTTTGAATTGCAATTTCTGATCTAGCTCACTATCGCTTAAATCATAATTGGGATATAAAACCGTATGAAGATCAGGAAAAATTGTACTCTCCCAATTTTTCATCATATCCAAAACATCATAAGTGAACCCCCGATAAACCTTTTCCATATTATATTGCAAATATATGCCAAATTCTTTTTTTCCGTCCGTTCCCGGGCAATAGAATACTTGGTATCCATTGTTCAAATATTCCTGAAGTTTGGGGTGTATTTTGACATTGAGGGCGTTTTCAAAATCAGAAAGGGGAATTGGACTTCCTTTTTGATTTTTAAAATCAATCTTTTTTGATCCTTCTTTTTTTGTTTCGTCGGAAATCGTCTCTTGAGTGACATTTTCAAATATTTTTCGCGCTTCTTTGATATTCTCCTGACTCCCGGAAGATTCTGTTTTGGAAGGAAGAGTGGCTGGAATGGCGCCCTCCTGATTTTGCGCTGGCTCTTGCAAAATAGTTTCTTTTTTTTGAGACAAGAGAAAAAGCATAACCACCGAAACGGCGACGATCACAACAATTCCGGCAACGATGAAAATTTTTTTTGGAGACATAGAATTTATTCTACTTTATATTTAATTTACATGGATTATTCTTACCTGCAAACCTAAATTTTTCGCCTTATTAAGATTATAGGTTAGGCCATCGGGATTAACTCCGATCTTTCCCCCCGGAATCGCGTTGGATGTCGCACCGTTCTCCATGACAAGCCATGTATGCTTGCTGGTCTGCATTGCGTCACCCGGATTAATGGCTTCCCCATTCCAAACTTTCCACCGACCGCCCAGATCTTGCAACCCAGAGAGTGTATAAGCCGCATCCGTCGTTGAATAACAATGTACATCACCACCGTAATTCTTCCCAACCTGTGTGTTCATATAATTATTAATTACTTCTTGAGCTTTGGGACTTAAATATCCGCTCGCTTTATACGATCCCGATCCACCTCCAGCTCCAGGTGTTCCTGGCAGTGTCGCTCCGCCTCCGCCCGTGCCTCCCGTCGGCCCCTGGGTTTGGACCGTATCACAAGTGAAGTTGTACCAGCTGCCGACTTTCGTGTATCCGAGAGCCGAAAGAGTTGCATTGATGATGAGCCACGCGACGAGCGCGAGAATCATCGCCGTGAGCGCGTAGGTGAGCGCCGATTTCGCCTTGTCAATCATCCCTTTGTCTCCACTTGAGACCATATACATCACCCCCGCGGCAACAACCACGAGAGTCGTGGCTGACAAAAGAAGCACCAGCAAATAATCATATATATTTTTGAACCCAAGAACAAGATGGCAAAGCGTGCAATCATCGGTGCAGGGAACCAAACCGCCGGTTGAACCGGTACGGGCATTGGAAGCGCTAGATGCAGCAGTTGAAGATGGATTTAGATTTCCCCCAGGAATTGAAGTCTCCGCAGCTGTTCCTTTTTTTACAGTATTAGCATCAGTAGGAGTAAAATTTCCAACATCCCCGGTGGGAATTTTGGTTTCTGCCTCAGTTCCTTGGTTTATAATTTGACCCCCTGGGATTGCAGTCTCCGCAGCAGTTCCTTTTATTCCTTTGCTAGGGTCAATTACTCCTTGCGCTCTACACTCAACAGAAAATGAAAAAAACGTGCTTGCACATAATACAGCAAATAAAATTTTATTTCTTTTTTTTATCAATTCGTACATTCGTATAGATTCGTAATTTGTAAGGAAATCATTTTCTCAACAGCACATTCACCGCGTTTTGCGCTTGCTTCATCGCATCGTGAATGTTTTCATTTTTGAGAACAACATTATCGATCAAACCATCGAAAATTTTCTCAACCGCGAGATTGTCGGGTTGCGCCCAGCTTTTGGCGATGAGATTGCCTTCGACGAAAGGGGCAAGCAAGATGTCCGACTTTTGCTTTTCAATGAGATCGCGTCGCGCGGCGGGTTTCGCTTGATTTTTGATATATTCCGCCGCCGGATCAAAAGCAGCGCTTTCGCTTGAGGCCGCCGCGACCGGCAGATCCGCGCTGAAAGATTGCGGCATTGTCAGATATCGGATAAATTTCCAACTTTCGGCAATTCTTTGGTCGCCTGTTGCATAAGTATGCTTGCTTTGCTGGGCCATCGCCACCGCTTCTTGGTTCTGAGTTTTGTTCTTAGAAACCGCATACGCCCAATAGTTGGCAAAGTCAATAACCATCCCATTGCCGGCTTTGTCTTTGTTCTGCGGAACCCTAGCAACTCCAAAAGAGAGTTTCGGAGCCCGTTCCGAAATCTTCGGGATGAGCCAGGAATAATTGAGCATCATCGCGCTGCGCCCTTCGATGAAGCTGTCAACCGAATTGTGCTGGAGCGAATTCCATGAATATTCGGCTTTGGCGGGATTTGAAAATTTGGTATAGTAAGCCAACGCCGACTCGCCGGGAGGCATTTCGCTTTCATAGGTCGCGTTCGTGAAATCGGCAAAAGCGGCTTGCTTGGTCTGCGAGTTCATCATATCCGCGCCTGATTGCATCATGAGAAGCGTCAAAATATCCGTCGCCCGGTTTATTTTCCCCGTGCCGGCGCTCGCGTCGCTTGACATTCCCATGGCCGCGCCGGAAGTCGTGATGTTTCCAAAAGCGTCGACACGGGTTATTTTTTTTACCGCATCATCAAAATCAAGCCATGTCGCGGGAGGCGCCGTTATCCCGGCTTGATTGAGCAGATCTTTGTTATAGTAGAGCGCGAGCGAATCCGCAGAAAGAGGTAGGGCGAAGACTTTCCCGTCCGAGACAAAATCAGAAAAAACAACGCCTGCGAATTGATCTGTCACTTGCAGAGGAGTGACAATGGGAGCCTGATTGCTTGAAAGATTGTCAATCGGAGAGGGCGCCAGCTTGTCAGCGTGCTTTGAAATCCAGGTATCGTGGATAAGGAAAATATCCGGTCCGTTTCCCGTCGCCAGCGCGTCCAACAGATCATTTTCATATGAATCAACGGTAAATTTTTTGTAAACGATCTCTTTCACGCGCGGATTTCTTTTTTGGTATTCGCTGATTGTTCTCGCCATTACATCCGAATCGTCGAAAAGCCCCCAAGCTTCCAGGCGCACTTCATAGCTCGTCGTCGAATTGTTCGCGCACCCGCATCCGGAAAGAACAATCATTGATAGGATGAGAGCGAAAGAGAAAATAATTGATATTTTTTTGTTCACCCCATTAGAAATATTCATTTTTTTATTTCGTCCCGCTAAAAATTTATTCTAAAATTTTCTAACGGGGTAAATTGGATTTTTATTTTGAAGTTTATCTATGCCTCAATTTTACAATAAATAGGAAAAGAGTACAAATGCGAAAAGACGCCCCGATGGGACGTCTCTACGAAATAATATAAGATAGAGAAATCTACAACACCGCCGTGGCGGCTATTTTGTCGTCGCCGTTGAGGCGCATCACGCGTACGCCTTGCGTCGCGCGGCCAAGAACAGAGATCGTATTCAAGGGCACGCGGATGATTTGGCCTTTCGCGCTCGACGCGATGAGATCCGCTTCAAGATTGTCGAGATTGATCACATGAGCGCAAACCAATTTTCCGGTTTTTGGAGTGACTTTGGCCGTTTTGATCCCGCTGCCGCCGCGACGCTGGATTTTGTATGATTTCATGTCCGATCTTTTCCCAAATCCGTTTTCCGTCAACACCAAAAGTTGATTGCCTTTCTGATTTTTGAGCACCACGTCCATTCCGACCACCGCGTCATCCTTTTTGAGATTGACCCCGCGCACGCCGGCGGCCGTCCGGCCCATGCCGCGCACATCCGTTTCTTTGAAATGAATGGCTTGCCCGGCAGAAGTGGTGATGATGATCTCATCACGTCCGGTCGTCGGCGCGATCCAGCGCAGTTCATCATCTTTGGCCAAATTCAAAGCAATGAGACCAGACCGGCGGACTTTGGCAAAATCTTCAATGGCTGTTTTCTTCACCGTCCCGAATTTCGTCGCCATAAAAAGATATTTCGCCTCGGAATCTTTGCCGATGGTGATGATTGCTGTGATCTTTTCATCTGGAGATATCTGCAAAAAGTTCACAATGGCCTGTCCCTTGGCTGTTCGCGAAGAAACCGGGATTTCATAGGCCTTGGTCTGAAAAACTTTTCCTGTGTTGGTGAAAAAGAAAAGATCATCGTGCGTCATCGCGCTTACCACCATATCAATTTTGTCATCTTCCTTGGTTGTCGCTCCGATCACGCCTTTTCCGCCGCGTCTTTGCACGCGATAGAGCGAGGGATTCATTCTTTTCACATAGTTGTCCTCGGTGAAAACGATGATTGCCTCCTCGTTCGGAATGAGATCTTCTTGCTTGAATTCTCCCACGGCCGACTTCACCACTCTTGTCCGGCGTTCATCCGCGTATTTCTCTTTGAGCTCGGCCAGTTCCGTCTTGATAACGCCCAAAATTTTCTTCGGACTTTTGAGAAGATCTTCAAGCTCTTTGATCAGCTTCATTTTTTCTTTGAGCTCGTCTTCGATTTTCTGGCGCTCAAGGCCCGCAAGAGTTTGAAGGCGCATTTCAAGAATGGCCGTCGCCTGCTTGTCAGAAAGCTTGAATTTTTTCATCAAATTGGCATGAGCCAGTTCTTTGGTGGCCGATTTTCGGATAGTAGCGATGACCGCATCAATGTGATCAAGCGCTTTTTTGAGCCCTTCGAGAATATGCGCCCGCTCCTTCGCGATCCGAAGCTCATATTGCGTCCGGCGCGTGACAACGACTTGGCGATGGGCGATGAAATACTCAAGCATCGCTTTCAGATTCAGAACTTTGGGCTCGATTCCATCAACCAGCGCGAGCATATTCACGTGAAACGATTTCTGAAGATCCGTGAGAGTGAAGAGTTTGTTGAGAACTTTCTTGGGAAAAGCTTCTTTCTTGAGTTCAATCACGATCCGCACTCCGTCTTTGTCTGATTCGTCGCGAAGATCCTTGATTCCTTCCAGCTTTCCAGCCTTCACAAGATCCGCCATCTTCTCAATCATCGCCGCCTTGTTCGAAGAATAGGTCATCTCCGTTACAATGATCTGGAATTGGCCGCTTTTTGTCTCAACGATTTCCGTTTCGGCCCGGCAAACAATACTTCCGCGGCCGGTAAGATAGGTCTGCGCGATATCCGCTTGGTTGTATATCGATCCGCCCGTCGGAAAATCAGGTCCCTTCACGAACTCGGTCAAATCCTTCACGTCGCAATCGGGATTTTCGATGAGATAGGCTATGCCGTCGACCAATTCACCGAGATTGTGCGGAGGAATGCTCGTCGCCATTCCGACCGCGATTCCCATTGTGCCGTTGAGAAGAAGCTGGGGGACTTTGGCCGGCAAGACGGACGGCTCCTGGCGGGACGAATCATAGTTGGGAACAAAATCCACTGTTTCTTTTTCGATATCCGCCATCATTTCTTCCGCGAGGCTCGTCATTTTGGCTTCGGTATATCGCATCGCCGCCGCATTGTCGCCGTCCATCGAACCGAAGTTTCCCTGGCCGTCCACGAGAGGATAGCGCATCGAAAAATCCTGCGCAAGTCGCACCATTGTGTTGTACACCGCCAAGTCGCCGTGAGGATGGTATTTTCCAAGCACGTCTCCAACAACCAGCGCCGACTTTCTATATTTCGCGCTGTGCGTGAGTCCAAGCCCGCGCATCGCAAAAAGGATCCGGCGATGCACCGGCTTCATTCCGTCCCGCACATCCGGAAGAGCGCGCGAAACAATCACGCTCATCGCATAGGCAAGATACGATTCCTTCATTTCTGAAGTTATTTCTCTGGGTTTTATGTATCCGATTTCCATATTTTTTATGGCAGCTGTGGAATGCTATCTTTATTCTGATTATTATTATCCATATTTTGGATCGAATCCGTACTCGGAGCAGGCGCTGCCGTTCCCGCGCTATTATCCGTCCCTGTCGTTCCTCCTGCATTTTCGGCAGGCAGTTCTTGCATCATGTTTTGAATTGAATCTTTTCCTGTCTGGAAATTGTCTTGAAAATTGCCCTTGAGGTCATTGAGGCTCGCCGACGCCGGATCGACTTGAGTCTCAACCGACTTGTTCATCTCATTGAAAGAAACGACCCAGATTAAAAGGATAACCAAAAACCCGACAGCCGTCGCGATAACTGCGATCCTTTTCCGTTCGTGGACAGGCTTCTGCTGCAATTTGTGGATATAGTTTTTGAGATCCATTTACAAACCATGGCTACAAAATACGAATCGGGTACCAATATACGAATTGGTATATTCGTATGCGATTAGTAATTCGTAGCCTAAATTTAAAAAACTAGTTCAATTGCTTAAAGCCTCCATTATGACCACTTTCATTTCCGCCTCTTCGAGATCTTTTTTCTTGAGGATCAGCTTTGCTGTTTTTTCTCTCGGGCAAGTCCCGATTTCTTTACAAAAACTTTTTTCGTCATCAACTTTCACTTTCGACCCCGAGATTTTGTAGTGCATCAGCAAAACTATTTTCGGTTCGATCTGATCAACCACCGCTTTCGCTTCTTTTCCGTCCAAGGTGAAACCGTTTCCACCCACCGGCACGGCCAACACATCCACGCCATTCACTTCTTCCAATTGCTTCTTATCAAGGCTGGTCGCCAAATCTCCCAAATGGCAAAATCGGATTCCCTCGCTTTCGATCGCAAAAATCGTATTGAGCCCTCTTTCGGCACCTTGAACTTTGTCGTGATATGAACTTATTCCCGTGATTGAAACACCTTTGATCGAATATTCTCCCGGCAGATCAACGACCGCCGGCTCGCCCTTGAGCGCACCCGAATTGTTGTGGTCATGATGATCATGGCTTACAGTGACGATGTCAGCCCGCCCCTGCGGAGGCCGAAGTCCGACTTCCTTGTCGAAAGGATCGGTGAAAATGACGATATCCTCGCCCGAACCGCGCCCGTCAGGCTTGGTCGAGATCTTGAAACACGAATGCCCGTACCATTGAATGGTCATAATGCTATATAAAGAGGATTTATTAACATTAGAATAATAGCACAGGGGTAAGAAAAATTCAACCCCATTGCTCATTTCGCAAAACTTGACATTTGCATAAATCGGCGCTAAAATTACGCATTACAGTTATGATGTAAATTGACAAATAATGGCTTGAATAAGCCTAACTTATCAAGGGGGAATACGCATGAACTGGAAAATTGCGAGTCTTGTGGCTTTGGCAATGTGGAGCACCTACGGATTTTTCGGAGAGCGAGCAGGCAAAATTCACGGCGAGAAAATCAATCTGCTGTTTGAAACTCTCGCCTTTATCATCTTGGCGCTCGTTGCAATTATGAGCGGAATCGGCGACTTCAAAAAGGTAACTACCGACTCCGCGATCAACGCGTCTGTAATGGCCTTCTTGTCAGCGGGAGGATTTTGGTTCATTCTCTATGCATTCAAAGATGCGTCCCAACAGGAAACGTTTCTGGTTTTGTTAATCT
Source organism: Parcubacteria group bacterium (assembly GCA_041661585.1). Lineage (GTDB taxonomy): Bacteria > Patescibacteriota > Minisyncoccia > Moranbacterales > UBA11712 > JAPLXD01. The sequence continues at coordinate 986 of JBAZUC010000012.1, read as the reverse complement.
CCGGGATGTTCCCAATATTGGCAGCGGTGATCAGTAACTTTTTTATTTTCCCGCTCTCAATCTGGCAATGGCTCGGAGTCGCCATGGCTGGCGGAGGATTGATTTTGGTAAGCTGGAAATGAGCGCTCAGCGCAATATATTTCCGGGACGGGTAGTTCGCATCAGCAGCTGCCCGTTTTTTCTTTTCCAAAACCCCAACCCTTGCCAAAATTATCAATATATATTATACTTTTTTAGTATTAATCATTAACCTAACCATTAATCCCATGATGGACAACATTTACGACACCCTGGCGAAAGAGGTCGACAAAGTTTCGGAAGAGAAAAAAGAAGAAACCACGATTAAGTCGAAAGAAATAGTCCAAGACTCTTCGGCTGTGGCTGAAGAATCAACCGAACCCGCTTCAACGATGGCGGATTTTTTGAACCAAACAAAAATTGTTTTCCCTAAAGAAGGCGATGTGATCGAAGGCACAGTGCTTGAAATTGGGTCAAACGCCGTCTATCTCGACCTTGGAGTTTTTGGAACAGGTATCGTTCTTGGAAAAGAGATAAAAGACGGACTCGGAACGACCGACAAGCTGAAAGTTGGCGATTCTGTCACCGCGACGGTCACCGACATGGAAAACGACGACGGATATATCGAACTTTCCGTGCGCGAAGCCTCGATTGAAAAAGCCTGGCTCGATCTTGAAGAAAAACAAGCTGAAGAAGCCGTATTTTCCACCAAAATTTTGGACGCGGACAAGGGCGGGCTCATTGTTGAGGTGAACGGCATCACCGGGTTTTTGCCCGTTTCCCAACTTTCCAACGAACACTATCCCCGCGTCGAAGAAGGCGAGAAAGGAAAGATCCTTGAGAAACTGCGCTCATATATCGGCACCGAAATGCAAGTGAAAGTGATCGACATTGACCGCGAAGGCGAAAAGTTGATCGTGAGCGAAAAAGCGGCCTATAGCGCTGAAGAGAAAAAGGCCATTTCCGAA